>JALZAP010000303.1 GCA_030948245.1 Candidatus Dormiibacterota bacterium
CTGGTCGCCCTGCTGGATCGCCTCCGCCGCTTCGGGCGACTGGAGGATCGGGTAGCCCATGTTGATCGCGTTGCGGAAGAAGATCCGGGCGAACGAATCGGCGACGACGCAGCTGATGCCGGCGGCACGGATGGCGACCGGCGCGATCTCCCGGGAGGAGCCGCAGCCGAAGTTGGAACCCGCCACCATGATGTCCCCAGGAGTCACCTTCTTGGACCAGCCCTCGTTGTCGGGCACGTCCTCCATGGCGTGCTGGCCGAGCACCTTCTCGTCGAGCGAGTAGATCGCATAGCGGGCGGGGATGATCTGGTCGGTGTCGACGTTGGCCCCGAACTTCCAGGTGTTGCCGCGGAGGACGAGGCCGCGCTCTGCGGTCATGCCGGCAGGACCTGATGGCCATCCCACGAGGGATTCGGCGATCCAGGCGCGTCGAGCGCAAGGAACCGACGAGCACCGAAGCGAGCGCACCAAACGGTGCGTGAGTGACGCGCAGAGGAGGCGACGCCGCGATCGGCTCGCATGGGCGTCGAAGATCTGCCGGGTTGCCATCGTGTCATGCCGTAACCGGCTCCCGCTTCATGATCTCGGCCGGGTGGGTGATCTCGCCCGCAACCGCCGACGCGGCGGCGACGACGGGGTTGGAGAGATAGACCAGCGCCTTGGGGTGGCCCATCCGGCCGGGGAAGTTGCGGTTGGTCGTGCTGAGGCACGTCTCGCCCTCGCCGAGGACGCCCATGTGGCCGCCCAGGCAGGCGCCGCAGGTCGACACCGTCCAGGACGCACCGGCGTCGTAGAAGATCCGGATCAGGCCCTCGCGCTCCGCGAGCCGGGCGGTCTCGGTCGAGCTCGGCGTTATGAGGAGCCGGGTGCGGGGATGCACGTGGCGGCCCTTCAGCACCGCGGCCGCCCGGCGCAGGTCGCCGATCCGGCTGTTGGTGCAGGAGCCGATGAAGACCTGGTCGAGCTTGGTTCCGACGACCTCGCTGAGCGGCGCGTAGGCGTCGGGCGACATCGGCTTCGCCACGCTCAGCTCGACCTTCTCGGCGTCGAACTCGAACACCTTCTCATAGGTTGCGTCGGGGTCGGAGGAGACCGGCGTGTATGGGCGCTTGGCGATGTCCTTTAGGAATTCCTCGGTGACCTCGTCGTACTCCATGATCCCGTTTTTGGCACCCGCCTCGATGGCCATGTTGGTCATCGTCAGCCGGCCTTCCATGTCGATGTGCTTGAGGGCTTCGCCGGTGTGCTCCATCGCCTTCGAGCGGGCGCCGTCGACGGTTATCCGCCCGACCACGGCGAGGATCAGGTCCTTCGCCTCGACCCACTCCTTGAGGCGGTTGTGGTAGACGAACTTGAGCGTCTCGGGGACTCGGAACCAAAGCTCGCCGAGCGAGAGCACGCAGGCGAGGTCGGTCGAGCCGACCCCGGTGGCGAAGTTGTTGAGCGCGCCGTACGTACAGCTGTGGGAGTCGGCGCCGACGATCAGCTCGCCCGGCAGGACCAGTCCCCGCTCCGGCAGGACGGTGTGGCAGATGCCCCCGTCGCCGACCTCGAAGTACCACTTGATCCCCATCTCTCGGGCCCAGTCGCGTGTGGTCTTGCCGAGCGCAGCTGAAGCGGTGTCCTTGGCGGGCTGGAAGTGGTCCTGGACGACCGCCAGGCGCTCCGGGTCCCAAACCCTGGTCGCACCCATCTGCTCGCGCATGATCTTGGAGGCGGGCGGGATGGTGAGGTCGTGGCCCATCGCGAAGTCGACCCGGGCGAGGATCAGGTCACCCGGCTTGACCGACTCCCTGCCGCTGGCGCGGGCCAGGATCTTCTCGGTCATGTTCATCGCCATAGCGTCTAAATCCCCTTCAGGTTCCTAACCACCGCATCGCCGGCCGCGACGGTGGAGAGCTCGCCGCCGATGTCGCGGGTGCATTGGCGGGCGCGGATGGCAGCGATCACCGCCGCCTCGATGGCGGCCGCCTCGGCGCTGAGACCGAGCTGGGCGAGCATCATTCCCGAGCTCAGTATCGCCCCAATCGGATTCACGATGCCGCGGCCGGCGGGCCGCGGCGCCGAGCCGTGGACAGGCTCGAAGAGGCCTTTGCCGCTGTCCGGGTTGAGGTTGGCGCTGGGCGCGATGCCCATCCCGCCGATCAGCTGGGCGGAGAGGTCGCTGAGCAGGTCGCCGAAGAGGTTGCCGGTGACGATGACGTCGAACTGGGACGGGTCACGAACGAGCTCCATCGAGCATGCGTCGGAATAGAGGTGCCGGGTCACGATCTCGGGGTGGAGCGGGGTCAGCGCCTTCCAGCGCGATTGCCAGAGCCCGCCCGCGTGGCCCATCGCGTTCGACTTGTCGACCATGCAGACCTCGCGCCGGGCGTGCTCGAACGCGTGTGCGAGGATCCGGTTCACGCCTTTGTAGGTGTTGATGTCCTCCTGGATCGCCACCTCGTCCGGGGTGCCCTTCTTGAAGCGCCCGCCGGCTCCGACGTAGATGCCCTCGGTGTTCTCGCGGACGACCAGCAGGTCGACCTCGCGCAGCTTCTCGTCGCGGAGCGGTGAGAGCCGGGCGTCGTAGAGCTTGGCCGGCCGGAGGTTGGCCCAGAGGTCCATCTCGAAACGGATCCGGAGCAGGATGCCGGCCGCGTAGTGCTCGTCGACGCGCGGATCTCCGACGGCGCCGAAGAGGATCGCGTCAGCCGCCTTCAACTCGTCGAAGGTTGAATCGTCCAGGCTGATTCCTGTCGCGAGGTACCGGTCGGCACTGATGTCGAACTCCTCGAACT
>JALZAP010000304.1 GCA_030948245.1 Candidatus Dormiibacterota bacterium
CTCCTGCTCGTCGACCTTGAACTCGTTCCCGGCGTACTTCGCGTAGAGGATCTTGTCCCCCACCTTCAGCTCCATCGGGATCTTGGTTCCGTTGTCGAGGATGCGGCCGGTGCCGACGGCCTCGACCATGCCCTCCTGGGGCTTCTCCTTCGCGGTGTCGGGCAGCACGATGCCGCTCTTCGTCCGCTCTTCTCGCTCGACCGGCTTCACGACGACCCGGTCGCCCAGAGGCCTGAGATTCATTGAGACCCTCCTGTTGAAGAATTGGCACTCGGTCTCGCCGAGTGTTAGCACTCTCGCTATGCGACTGCTAAGTGTAGGGAAGGTCGTGCCCGGATTTCAACCCGGGCCAATTGTCAAACGGGAAAGTCCTCGTGGATCATCTTGCGGGCGTCTTCAGCCTGCTCGTCGGGGACGAAGACGCGGGTGTCCTCGGTCATCAACCCCGGCCAGACGTGCCCAGTGTCGGTCATGATCTCGGTCCGGTAGCCGGCCGCCTCGAGCGATGCGAAGACGACCTCGGCAGCGTAATTGGGCCCGGCGAAGACGACCGTCCAACCCTTCAAGAGGTCACCAGCCGAGGCTCGCGTCGACCTCGATGTCGGACCGCGGAGCGTGATAGGCGGCGGCGGCGATCATGGCGCCATTGTCGGTGCAGAGGGCCGGCGGCGGGATCGTGAGTCGGGATCCGGCCGCCGCGACGACCTCGCCTGCCCGGCGCCTGAGCAGCGTGTTGGCCGCGACCCCGCCGCAGACCACGACCTCCGCCGCAGGCCGGACGGCGAGGGCCAGGCTGAGCTTCTCGAGCAGCGACTCGACGACCGACTCTTCGAACGCGGCGGCGAGGTCGGCACGGTCTGGATCCGTGACAGAGTCACCCAGGTCGCGGAGGCGGTAGAGGAGGGCTGTTTTGAGTCCGCTGAAGCTGTATTCGAGACCGGGCAGGGAGGGCCGCGGCAGCCGCTGCCTCCGAGAGTCGCCGGTCCGCGCCAGGCGATCCAGCGCGGGCCCGCCGGGGTAGCCCAGCCCGAGCATCCGGGCGGCCTTGTCGAACGCCTCGCCGGCGGCATCGTCGCGGGTCCTCCCGAGCACCTCGAACTGGCCGTGGCCCGCCATCCAGACGAGGTCCGAATGAGCGCCGCTGACGACCAGCGCCAGCAGCGGCGGCTCGAGGGACGGCTCGCTGAGCAGGGCGGCGTAGACGTGCCCCCAGAGGTGGTTGACTCCCACCGAGGGCTTGCCCCAGCCGGCGGCGAGGCCGCGGGCCATGCCGGTCCCGATCAGCAGGCAGCCGACCAGGCCAGGACCACGGGTGACTCCGATCCGATCGAGAGCGGTTGGTTCGACGCCCGCTTCCGTCAGGGCGGCTTCGACCAGTGCAGGCAGCTTCTCCAGGTGAGCCCGGGCGGCGACCTCCGGCACCACCCCGCCGAACTCCTGGTGGAGGGCGACCTGGGAGTAGATCAGGTTGGCCAGCTGCCGGCGCCCGTCCTCGACCACCGCGACCGAGGTCTCGTCGCAGCTCGTCTCGATCCCGAGGGTGAGATTAGGAATTGGTGAGCGGCTTCTCCCGCCGGAGGCCCGAGACGTCGCCATCGATCCGGGCCAGGTTCTCCTCGAACGCCTTCCGAAAGCGCGGCGAATAGATCGAGTCCGACCACATGACGATCGCGTCCTCGCCGTTGTCGGTGTAGTAGCCGCGCCTCCGCCCGATCACCTTGAAGCCGAAGTTCTCGTACATCCGCTGGGCACTGTCGTTGGAGGTGCGCACCTCGAGCGTGATCCATTTCGCACCCAGGTCGTAGGCAGCCTGAACGAGGGCCGCGAAGACGATCCGGCCGTAGCCCCCCCGTTGCTGGTCGCGGCGGACGCCGATGGTCGTGACGTGGGCTTCGTCGTACATCCGCCACATGCCGCCGTAGCCGATGATGTGCCCGTCACGCCGCAGCACGATGTAGTGGGCGGTGTTGCGGCTTGCCAGCTCGCGGTAGTACGCGTTGCGGGGCCAGGGCGTCGAGAAGATCTCCTTCTCGATCTCCTGCACGACCGGGACGTCGCCCTCCCGCATCGGTTCGATCGCCAGTTGCTGGCGCAGCTGAACCATCTCAGACTAGCCGCCCGAACTGCTGCATGTACTCCGGCCTGACCGTACCATAGCCAACCTGCTTCGCCCCCTCCCGCGAGATCACGACAGCTTCGCCGAAGCTGCGCACATGGGAGTCATCCAGCATCCGCGGAAGATCCCTGCGTAGCCAGCCGACGGCCGGCCACTCGCTCGGCACGTCGGCGGCCTCGGCGACACCCCGGCGTCCGTCCGGCGCCTGGAAGTAGACTCGGCCCCGGCCCGCGTCCGATACCGCCACCGCCGGCTCCCGGGCGCGAGCGGCCACCAGGTCGAGGGTCCCGATCCCGAGCAGCGGGACCCGGAGGCTGAGCGCCAGGCCGACGCCGAAGGCGATTCCCTGCCGCAAACCCGTGAAGGAGCCCGGGCCGAGGGCGACCAGCACGCTGTCAACGACCCGGAGGTCGGGCGCCAGCCGGACGACCTCGGCGGCCACGTCGAAGTCGCGGCCTGACGGCTTGACGACCTCGCCCGCCACCCGCTCGCCATCCACGAGGGCAACAGCGCTGCGGGCGGAGGAGGTGTCGATGGCGAGCATCACTGCCTGATCACCCGCTCGTCCGGCGTTGTCGCCAGGAACTCGAATCGCCGGGTCTGCGGATAGTCGAGCTGGAGCCGGTCGCCCCACTCGACGGCGACCGCCCCCTCCTCGAGC
>JALZAP010000305.1 GCA_030948245.1 Candidatus Dormiibacterota bacterium
CGAGCCGCCCGGGGCGCGCATGAGGGTAGCTCTCTCCGGCCTGACGATGGCGGAGTACTTCCGCGACAGCGAGGGCGCCGACGTCCTCCTCTTCGTCGACAACATCTTCCGCTACATGCTGGCCGGCGCCGAGGTCTCCGCCCTGCTCGGCCGGATGCCCTCCGCGGTCGGCTACCAGCCCACGCTGGCGACCGAGATGGGCATGCTCCAGGAGCGAATCACCTCGACCAAGAAGGGCTCGATCACCTCGGTCCAGGCGATCTACGTGCCGGCCGACGACATGACCGACCCCGCCATTCAGACGACCTTCGCCCACCTCGGGGCGACCGTCACGCTGAACCGGGCGCTGACCGACATCGGCATCTATCCCGCGGTCGATCCACTCGACTCGACCAGCCGCTACATCGACCCCAACTACGTCGGGCAGGAGCACTACGACGTGGCGCAGGGCGTCAAGCGGACGATGCAGCGCTACAAGGAGCTGCAGGACATCATCGCCATCCTCGGCATGGAGGAGCTTTCGGAGGACGACAAGCTGGCCGTGCAGCGCGCGCGCAAGATCCAGCGCTTCCTCTCCCAGCCCTTCTTCGTGGCCGAGAAGTTCACCGGCAAGGAGGGTCGCTACGTCCCTGTCAAAGAGACCGTGCGGGGCTTCAAGGAGATCCTCGACGGGAATCACGACGACCTGCCCGAGCAGGCCTTCTACCTGGTCGGCACGATCGACGAGGCTCGCGAGGTCGGCGACGAGATGAAGAAGAAGGGCTAGCGGGGAACCACCAGGCGAATGCCAATCCCGGTCCGCGTGGTCAGTGTTGAGCGCTCCCTCTTCGAGGGGGATGCCGACTTCATCAGGTGCCGGAGCGTTGACGGCGAGCTTGGCATCTATCCGCGGCACGCGCCGCTGCTGGCCGTCCTCGCGCCGGGCGAGGTCCGGATCGACAAGACCGGCGGCGGGAGCGAGCACATCTTCGTGGGTGGTGGCTTCATGGAGGTCCTGCCCGAGCGCCTCACCATCCTGGCCGACATCGCGGAGCACGCGAACGAGATCAACCTCGAGCGAGCGGAGGCGTCCCGCAAGGCGATCGCCGAACGCCTTGCCGGGCAGGTCCAGGATGATGCCGAGCGGCGCTCGCTGGAGCAGGAGCTGGTGATGGCCGAGGAGCGTCTGAGGCTGGCCCGCGTTCGCCGCGGAGGTGGCTAGACCGATTCGCCTGGCTACCCGCCCGAAGGACGAGGTTCTCCGGGTGCGGGGGGGCCGGGAGCTGTCCGGCAGGATCTGCATCGGCGGCTCCAAGAACGCGACGCTGCCGATCCTCGCCGCCTGCCTGCTCACCTCGGAGCAGGTGATCCTCCACAACCTGGCCGAGGTCACCGACACCGCGGTGATGCTGGACATCCTGGCCGCGCTGGGCTGCACGGTCTCCGAGGACGCCGTCACCGCCGCGAGCGTCAAATCGAACGTCCCGGAAGACCTGGCGCGCCGGATGCGGGCCTCGATCGTTCTCCTCGGCCCGCTTCTCGCCCGGACCGGGGAGGTGCGCCTGCCCAAGCCGGGTGGCGACGACATCGGGGACCGTCGGGTCGAGCAGCACATCGCAGGCCTGCGCCGGATGGGCGCCGAGATCGAGGAGACGCAGACCGAGATCATCGGCCGGGCGAGGCGGCTGCATGGCGCCCGGATCGTCCTCGACATGCCGACCGTCACCGGGACTGAGAACCTGATGATGGCCGCCACCCTTGCCGACGGCCGAACCGAGATCATCAATGCCGCACGCGAGCCCCACGTCCAGGACCTGGCGAAGCTGCTCAACGCGCTCGGCGCCAACGTCATGGGCGCCGGAACCCAGGAGATCGTGGTGGAGGGCGAGGTCGGGCTGCACGGCGGCGAGCACTCCGTTATCAGCGACTACCTGGAGGCGGGAACCTACGCGATGGCGGTGGCGGCGGCCGGAGGCGACGTCCATCTCGAGTGCTCGCCGGTCGACGACCTCCCGATGCTATTGCTGAAGCTGGAGGAGGCCGGGGTCGATGTCGACGTCGAGGGAGACGATCTCCACATCGTTCGCCATCTAGGTCATGCCCTCCGGGCGGTCGACCTGACAACCTGGGTCCACCCCGGCTTTCCGACCGACCTCCAGGCGCAGTACACGGCGCTGATGACACAGGCACGGGGGACGAGCCAGATCTCCGAGTTCCTCTTCGAGAACCGCTTCCAGCACGTGCCTGACCTGGGCAAGATGGGTGCCGTGATCGAGCTCCGCGCGCGGACCGCGCTGGTCACGGGGCCGACCCGGCTGCACGGCACCGACGTCGTCGTGCCCGACATCCGCTCCGGTGCGGCGCTCGTCATCGCCGCTCTATGCGCGGAAGGCGAGACCATCCTCCACCGCGCCTGGCACGTGGACCGCGGCTACGCCGACCTGGTGGCGCGGCTTACCGAGCTGGGCGCCGAGCTAAGCCGCGACACGGTGCCCGGCGACCACCCCGATACCGGTACCTACGAATAGAGGTGCTGGCGAAGAAGATCGGCATCGACCTCGGCACCTCGACCGTGCTCGTCTATGTCAAGGGTGAGGGGATCGTCGTCAACGAGCCGTCGCTGGTTGCGCTGAACCGGGACGGGACCAAGATCCTCGCCGTCGGGAGGCTGGCGGCCGAGATGGTGGGGAGGACGCCGGACACGATCACCGTCGTCCGGCCGATGCGCGAGGGCGTCATCGCCGACTTCGTGGTTACCGAGGGGATGCTCCACTACTTCATCGCCAAGGTCCAGGGC
>JALZAP010000032.1 GCA_030948245.1 Candidatus Dormiibacterota bacterium
ACCTGCGGGTGTTCTCGGCAGGCACCCTCTGGCGGCGCCGGGAAAAGGCTGAGGTCGGCGGCTGAGTCGCGGGTCTATCCTTGCGGCGACAATGGTTTCCCCCGACGTCGTCCGCTCCTTGAAAGGCCGATCGGCAGCCCTCACCCTCACCGACGCCGCGGGAGGAGAGAGCCTGCGGGGCAGGATCGCGAGCTTCCTCGAGTCGGTCGACGGCCTCGTCGTCTTCCTGATCGACCCGGAAGGGCACACGCACACCATCCACTACCACCACATCGCTGAGCTGCAACCGCTCGAGGCCGGCCCGCAGGAGTGATCCCCGCGCTCGGGCAGGCCGGGCAACGGCGTGCGCGGCTGGTGCTGGCCGGGATCTTCCTGGCCTTCGCGGTATGGACCCTGCCCGTGATGCTCGTGGACGTCGTCCAGCGGCCCGACGTGAGCGACTTCCGGCTCTACTACATGGGCGCCCAGCTCGGCTTGGGCTACGGCTGGAGCCACCTCTACGATCCGCCTCTCCAGGTCTTGCTCCTGGACCGGCTGCACCTCTACTTCCAGCCCTACCTCAACCCACCGGTGATGGCCTGGCTGGCGCTACCGCTTTCCTTCCTGCCCTTCCTCGCCGCTCATGTGATCTGGACCGTGATCCTGCTGGCCGCGCTGGTCGGGGCATGGTGGCTGTTGAAGCCCGAGGGCCAGGGACCGCGAATCTTCTGGCTGCTCGGCTTCCTGGCGCTCTTCCCGGCCGCCTTCTCGATTGGAATCGGCCAGCCACAGGCGCTGGTTTTGCTCGCTCTTGCACTTGCGGTGCTGCTCCACGAACGTGGCCACTCGGTTTGGGCGGGCGCGGTGCTGTCGGTGGTGTGGGTGAAGCCGCAGCTCGCCTTCCTGCTGCCGGTAGGGCTGCTCGCCGCGCGCCAGTGGCGGATGCTCTTGGGGCTCGCGGTCGCGGGCGGCCTGCTTGGTCTGCTTCAACTGCTTGCGCTCGGGCCAGCCGGGGTGGAGAGGTATCTCCAGGATCTTGCGGTGGCTTCGACCTGGGACCTGCAGCGCCGGCTGAGCCTTGCCGGACTGGTCCCGGGCCCACTGTTTCAGGTGTTGCGGATCGTGGTTGTCGGGTTGTTGCTCCTGGCCTCGGCCGGCGACCGGGAGGGGGACCATGCGCTGGTCGCGGCGCCGCTGGCGTCTTTGCTGGTGACGCCCTACAGCGGCTTCCAGGACATCGCGGTGCTGGTCGGGGCGGCGTGGATCTGGCTTCGGCAGTCGCAGGAGTGGCCGATCCGGGCCTGGCTGCTGGTCGGCTGGGTGGCGGCGGAGTTCACCTTGCTGTGGGGGCCGTGGCCGCTGGTGGGCTACGAGCTGGCGTGGATGGTCCTGCTCGCCGTTCTCGGGGCCTCGCGGCTGGGGTGGTTGCCGATTCCTACGGGTTCGCCAGGCGCGGTTTCGGTGGAGGAGGGCTTCGAAACGGCTCGTTAGCGAATGAGTTTCCGGGCGGTCACGTGCAGAGGCGGATGACCTGGTCGTCGCCGGCCTGCGGGCTTCCCCGGCTGTCACGGTTGCTCGTCAGCACCCAGAGGCAGCGGTCGGGCGCAGCCACCACGTCGCGGAGGCGGCCCGCGCCCGAGAGGACGATCTCCTGGCTGGTCACGGCGTCCGGCCGTGCGGGGTCGATGACAAGCCGGCGCAGCGCCTGCCCTCTCAGCTCGGCGACGAAGAGCGTCTCCCGCTCGTCGTCCCGGGGCGAGTAGAACGTGATCCCGCTCGGCGCCCAGGTGTCGTTGCCGCTCTCCACCATCGGTCCCGTCCGGGCCGGCAGCGATCCCTGCGGGTAACTGGTGCGGACGCCGGCGGCCCAGGCGGGCCAGCCGTAAAAGGCGCCCTGGGAAACCTGGTCGACCTCGTCGTGGCAGCAGAGCCCGAACTCGCCGGTCGGGCCATTGCTGCTCGCGTAGAGCCGGCCGGCGGCGTCGAAAGCCAGCCCCTGCGGATTCCGGAAGCCCCAGGCGTAGATCTCCGGCCCGGTGCCGTCCTCGTGGATGCGGAGGATCTTGCCGCTCCGATTGTTGGGGTCCGCCGCGCGAGCGGCGACGAAGCCCTCGCCGGTGCTTATGTAGAGCCAGCCGTCAGGGCCGAACCTCAGGCGTCCGCCGAAGTGGTAGCAAGTCCCGGCAGGGATGTTGTCGAGCAGCACCTGCTCGGAGACGAGGTGGTCGTTCTGGATCCTGAAGCGGGAGACGCGATCGAAGCCGCCGGGCGAGTAGTCGAGGTAGACGTAGGGCTCCTTCACCGCGATCCCAAGCAGGCCGCCCTCGCAGCCTGACTGGTTCAAAACCGAGAGGGTCAGGGCCGGGTCGGGGAGCAGCTTGCCACCTCGAATCACGCGCACGCGGCCCGGCCGCTCGGTGAGCCAGGCGGTGCCGTCAGACGTGAAGTCGACGGCCCAGGGCGCGACCAGGCCGGTGGCTGCAGCACTCCGGGTGAAGTTGATCGCTGCCGGGGCCTTGAGGACCGGAGTCGATGGGGAAGGGACCGGCGACAGCCGTGGCGCCGGCGTCGGCGACCTGGCCGGCACCGGGTTCGCCGCCGGTGCGCAGCCGGCCAGCAGCAGCAGCGCCAGGAGTGCGGCGGCACGACCCAAGGTCTGGCTAGCCTACCTTCGCCGGCAGGCTCGGCGGGAGGCTCGTTCGAGATCAATAAACTTGAGCTTCCTTTGGCTCCCACCACCTCGCCCAGACGCATCCTGGTGGCGGTCGCCTGGCCCTACGCCAGCGGTCCCCGCCATCTCGGCCACGTGGCCGGCTTCGGCGTGCCGTCGGACATCTTCGCCCGCTACCACCGGCTGCGCGGGGACCAGGTCCTGATGGTCAGCGGCACCGACGAGCACGGCACACCGATCCTGGTCGCGGCCGACAGGGAGGGCGCCAGCCCGCAGGAGATCGCCGATCGCTACAACCTTCTCATCGCGGAGGACCTTCGGAACCTCGGTCTCTCCTACGACCTTTTCACCCGGACCACGACCGTCAATCACTATCGGGTCGTCCAGGACATCTTCAAGGTGCTCCACGACAAGGGCTACCTGCACAGGCAGTTGGCGATGGGCGCCTTCTCATCCGTCACCGGCCGCACGCTGCCCGACCGCTACATCGAGGGCATCTGCCCGATCTGCGGCTACCCCGACGCGCGGGGCGACCAGTGCGAGAACTGCGGCAACCAGCTCGATCCGGTGGACCTGAAGGAGCCCCGCTCGCGGATCGACGGACGGCCTCCCGTCTTCAAGGAGACCGAGCACTTCTTCTTCGACCTGCCCGCCTTCCGCGAGCCGCTGACAGAATGGCTGCGCACCCGCACCAACTGGCGGCCCAACGTCATCGCCTTCAGCCAGAACTTCGTCAACGACCTCAAGCCGCGGCCCGTGACCCGCGACATCGATTGGGGCATTCCGATCCCGCTGCCGGGCTGGGAGGAACGGGAGGACAAGCGGATCTACGTCTGGTTCGACGCGGTGATGGGCTACCTGTCGGCGGCGATCGAATGGGCTCAGGTCTGCGCCGGGGAGGAGGACTGGAAGCTCTGGTGGCAGGACCCGGAATCGCGCCACTACTACTTCATGGGCAAGGACAACATCACATTCCACACCGTCATGTGGCCGGCCATCCTGCTCGGTTACGGCGGGCTCGGGCTGCCCTACGAGGTGGTCGCCTCCGAGTTCCTGACGATGGAGAGCCGCAAGCTGAGCTCATCGCGCGGAGGCGCGATCTACGTGCGCGACTTCCTCGCCCGCTACGACCCCGATCCGCTCCGCTTCTTCCTCACCATCGCAGGACCCGAAAACCAGGACACCGACTTCACCTGGGTCGAGTTCGTGCGGCGCAACAACGACGAGCTGGTCGCCAACTGGGGCAACCTCGTCAACCGGGTCCTGGTCAACGCGCATCGCAACTTTGGCGAGGTCCCGCCCGCCGGCGTGCTGACCGCGGCGGATCGGGAGGTCATCAAGGAGATATCAAACGGATTTGACACGGTCGGCGGGCTGATCGAGCGGGCCTCCTTCCAGCAGGCGATCAAGGAGGCGCTCCGGCTCTCCTCGCTGGCCAACGGCTACCTTGCCGTCGAGGAGCCCTGGAAGGTGATCAAGACTGATCGCGAGCGGGCCGCGACAGTGCTCAACGTCGGGCTCCGGCTGGTCGACGCGCTGAAAGTCATCTTCGCGCCCTTCCTTCCCTTCACCTCCCAGCAGGTCCATGAGCTGCTCGGCCATGACGGTTTCATCGCCGGTCCGCTCGAGTTTCGCGAGGTCTCGGAGGAAGGGGGACGGACGCACCGTGTCCTGACCGGCGACTATCAATCCTGGGTTGGCTCCTGGGGAGTGCCCGAGCTGCCGGTCGGCCAGAAGCTGCGGGAGCCGAAGGTGATCTTCAAGAAGCTGGACCTCGACCAGGTACTGGGGGACGAGGGATGAGCGTCGGCAACGGGGCCCGCCGGGTCGTCGGTATGGTCTGCCGGGAGTGCGGCACCGAGTACGCAGTCCAGCCGACCCACGTCTGCGAGATGTGTTTCGGCCCGCTCGACGTGGTCTACGACTACGACGCCATCCGGCGCCGGATCAGCCACCAATCGATTGCCTCCGGGCCGCCCTCGATGTGGCGCTACCGGGACCTTCTGCCGATCGAGGACGGGGTGCCTGTGGTGACCCTTGGCGAGGGCTTCACGCCACTGGTCCACGCCGAGCGCCTGGGCGCCGAGCTTGGCCTCAGCAATCTCTACCTGAAGAACGATTCGATGAACCCGACCAACTCCTTCAAGGACCGGGTGGTATCGGTGGCGATCTCCTGGGCCCGCTCCCACGGCTTCGAGACGATCGGTTGCGCCTCGACCGGGAACCTCGCCAACTCGGTTGCGGCGTACTCGGCGCGGGCCGGGCTGGAGGCGTTCGTCTTCATTCCCTCCGACCTCGAGCCGGGGAAGGTGGTGCCCACCTCGGTCTTCGAACCGAACCTGGTCTCGGTCCGCGGCAACTACGACCAGGTCAACCGCCTCTGCGCACAGCTGGTCGAGAGCTACCCGTGGGCGTTCTGCAACATCAACGTCCGACCCTTCTACGCGGAGGGGTCGAAGACGCTCGACTTCGAGACTGCCGAGCAGCTCGGCTGGCGGCTACCCGACGAGATCATCATCCCGATCGCGTCCGGCTGCCAGTTCGTCAAGCACCGCCGCGCGGTGGGGGAGATGGTCGACCTGGGGCTGGTCGACGCCGGCTCGCGGCTGCCCGCCTTAACGGGCGCACAGGCCCTCGGCTGCGCGCCGGTCTACAACGCCTGGCGGGACGGCACCGAATCCGTGCTCCCGGTCAAGCCGGACACGATCGCCAAGTCGATCGCCATCGGCAACCCTTCCGACGGGTCCTACGTGATCCGGATCGCGAAGGAGACCGGCGGCGTCGTCGACGCCGTCAGCGAGGAGGAGATCGTCGAGTCGATTCGGCTCCTGGCCCGGACCGAGGGGATCTTCACCGAGACGGCAGGCGGGGTCACGGTCGGAGTCCTCGCCAAGCTTGCCCGGGCGGGACGCTGGAAGGGCGACGAGGTGGTCGTCGCGTACATCACCGGGCATGGCTTGAAAACCGCCGAGGCGGTCGCGACGCCGTCATCCTTCGCGCGGCGGTTCGAAATAGACCCGTCCCTGAAATCGTTCCGGGAATCGGTGAACATTTGAGCTCGGCACCTTAATGGAGGTTTGTATTTAAGTGGCAACAGTGAGAATTCCCGGCCCCCTTCGGTCGCTTTCCCAGGGTGAGGCCGCGGTCGAGATCGAGGCGGGCGACCTGCGCGCCGCGATCGAGCAGCTCGAGTCCCGTTACCCCGGCTTCCGGGACCGGCTACTCGACCCGACCGGCAATCTGCGCCAGTTCGTCAACGTGTACCTCAACGACGAGGACATCCGCTTCGGCGGCGGGCTGGAGACCAAGCTCGACCCGAAGGACGAGGTCTCGATCATCCCCGCTGTAGCCGGGGGCGCATTCCGGGCTTAAACTTCGGCCTCGATGGCGAGGCGGCGCGTTCGGTTGATCTTCGGGCGTGACCTCGTGACCGAGCCTGTCATCTATCACCTCGGCAAGAACTACCAGGTGGTGACCAACATCCGCCGCGCCGACGTGACCAAGGAAGAGGGTTGGGTGATCCTCGAGATCACGGGCGAACCAGACGAGCTGGACCGCGGCGTTTCCTATTTGGAATCACGCGGCGTGCGCGTCGAACCGGTCGAGGGTGACGTCGTCGAGTAGGCCTGGCCTACCCCTGGTGGGGGCGCTGTCGGGGTGGCAATCGGCGGCCCAAAGGACTAGGGTAACGCCCCGTAGTCGGAAGCCTCGCTATTACATATTGGAGGCATAACGATGTATGGACGACAGACGCGGATCGAAGGTTCCCCGGCCGAAATCGAAGCAGGCGTGAGGGACTTCGAGCAGAACGTAGCCAGAACGGCTCGCGAGATCCCAGGCAACCTCGGAATCGTCCTCTTGGTCAATGCCAGGGAGGGCAAGGCCATCGGCATCACCTACTGGGCCGATGAGAAAGCCCTGCAGGCCAGCGCCGAGCCAATGAAGAAGGTCCGCGAGACTTCGACCCAGCAGGCCGGCACGCGGATCGCCGGCGTCGTGGACTGCGAGGTTCTCTCGATGGAGAGAGTGGGCGAGCCCAAGGCCCACACCTTCGTCCGGCTCAACACGCTGGAGGGAAAGCCTGAGCAGATCAAAGATGCTCTGACCGCCTACCAGAAGAACGTGTTGCCGGTGCTCAAGAGCCTCAAGGGTTTCCGGGCCGCGTCGATGGCGGCGAACAAGGAGACCGGCAAGATCTGGGTTTCCAGCATCTGGGACACCGAGCAGGACCGGGAGGCGAGCGACGCCAAGCTGACTGACCTGCGGCGCGAAACGGCGGCCACGGCCGGCGCAAGTGACGTGAAGGTCGAGAAGTTCGAATCCGTCCACGTCGAGTTCAAGGTGGGGGCCGGCGCGGCCACCGCCAACTAACCACCGTTCGGGGAGGCGGCCGCTACTCTTTCCCGCGTTATGAAGGTGGCGGTCGCCCTTTCCGGCGGCGTCGACTCCTCGGTCGCCGCGGCTCTGCTGTCGGCAGCCGGGCACGATGTCGTCGGGATCACGCTCCAGCAGTGGCCACGCGATGCCGGCTCCGACGTCGCGGCGCATGGCGGCTGCTGCTCGCTCTCCGCGGTCGAGGATGCGCGCCGGGTCGCCTCGCTGCTCGGCATCCCCTACTACGTCTGGAACCTCGAGAAGGAGTTCGGGGAGCGGGTCATCGAACCCTTCCAGGGGGCGTACCTGGCGGGCCGCACGCCGAACCCCTGCCTCAGCTGCAACGCCTTCGTGCGCTTCGACCTGATGCTCCTTCGGGTGCTTGCGCTCGGCTTCGACGCGATGGCGACGGGGCATTACGCGCGGATCGTCCCTGGTTGCGGGGGACAGCCTGAGCTGCACGCGGCAGCCGACCGGACCAAGGACCAGTCCTACATGCTCTACCACCTCTCCGCCTCGCGGCTGGCCCGCCTGCGCTTCCCGCTCGGCGAGATGACCAAGGCGGAGACGCGCTCACACGCGGTCGAGTTCGGGCTCCCCGTTGCGGCCAAGCCGGACTCGCAGGAGATCTGCTTCGTCCCGCCCGGGCGCACCGCCGAATACCTGGCCGAGCGCCTGCCGGTCGCGGCCGGCCCGATGGTCGACAGCTCGGGTCGGGAGGTGGGGACGCACCGGGGCACGCCCCTCTACACGGTGGGCCAGCGGACCGGGTGGCTCTCGCTCCGCGATCCCGGCCCGTGGTACGTGCTGCGGGTCGAGCCGGGCGCGAATCGCCTCGTCGTGGGCCGGAGCTCGGAGCAGGGAGTGTCCACGGTGCAGCTCGAGTCGGTGAGCTTCGTCGACGGGGTTTCACCGAGCGCGCCGGTGGCCTGCGAGGCCCGCCTCCGCTACCGGGCGCGGCCGGTTGCGGCGACGTTCACGTGGTGGAACGATCCCCCTGCCGGCCGTGCTCGGCAAGCCTCCGCGAGGCCGACCCCCGTTGCGGGCGGGCTGCTCTCGCTGACCGAGCCCGTCGCCGGGGCGGCGCCCGGCCAGGCAGCGGTGCTCTACTCGGGCACCCGGGTGCTGGGCGGGGGAATCATCACCCGCGATTCCTGACCTCCCCACTCCCGAGCCACCCGGCCCTCCCGCCCCGCTGCCATACTCCTACTCCGAAATATGAACCCGCTGCTCGACCGGCTCGCCGCCCTCGATGCGGCCCGGCTGGTTGCGGTGACCGGGGCCCTCGTCGTCGTCCTTTCTCGAGGCCGCCTGGATCTATTCGGCACTGACCGGGCGGTGGTCCTACGAGCAGCTCGCGGCCGCCCTCGCTGCCGCCGTTATTGCGGCCGTGGGGCTCCTGTATCCTTTCCGACTCGGAACTCCGTCCGCCTCGGTGTAGGCAGAAGGTAACTGGTTTTTGGACACCCTCCACTCGGTGCTCTTCTACGCGTTCGCCGCCGTGACCGTGGGCGGGGGTCTCGTCACCTGCCTCCTCGACGGGCGGGCGCGCGCGCTCGGCGTCGGGGCGGTCGCGGTCGGGCTGGCCGGGCTTTACGCCGACCTCGACGCGGGCTTCGCAGCCGTCGTGACACTGATCGCCCTGGGAGCTTCGGCGCTGCTCCTCCTCAGCCTTCGGCCGGCCACGCGGGCGGCGGCGCTGGAGGAGGACTCGGGCGGAATCGCCCAGCAGCTGGGTGGCCTGCTGGCCGGAGCCATCCTGCTCGTCCTCCTCTACGTCGCCTTCCGAGGTCGCTATTTCGCCGGCGCCACCTACACGGGTCTTTTCAATGTCGCCGCCATCGGCCGTCTCCTCGCCGGGCGCGACGCCCTCGCCCTGGAGGCGATCGCCGCCGCCCTGCTGGTCGCCGGCGTCGCCGGCGGGCTCGTCGCGCGGACCCGATCCCGATGAGCGTCGGGATCGTCCAGTACCTCTTTGTGGGGGCCTTCCTCTTCGCTGCCGGGGCCTTCCTGGTCTCCCGCCGGCGCAGCTATCGCGCAGCCCTGGCGGGACTGCCCCTTCTCCTCGGCGGTGCCGGCCTCGACCTGGTGGCCGCGTCGCGCTTCTCCGCGTCCTCGTCAGACCAGGTCGGCGGGCAGGAGTTCGCGGTCGTGGTGGCCGCCTTCACCTTCGCCTTCGTCGCGCTCGGAGCCATGCTGGCCCGGCTGGAGATACCGCGCTGAACCCTCTCCACCTCGTCTTCCTCGCCGATGCCTCGCCAAGCCCGTCCCCGCTGATCTCGCCGAGCGCGTCACCGTCGCCGCTGGCAACCGCCAGCGCGGCTGCCTCCGCGGCCACCAAGAGCGGCTTCCATTTCGACCCCTCGACGACGCTCAGCGTGGCGGTCCCAGTGATCCTGCTCGCACCCCTCCTGGTGTTCGTGCTGATCGCCGTCAGCGTGCGAAGCCGGCGGGCGGCGGCAAACCTCGCCTTCCTCGCCTCGCTGCTGAGCCTTGCCGGCGTGGTGCTGGCCGGCTGGGCGGGGCTTCGCAAGACGGCGCCCTACGACGGCTCCTACGAATGGCTCAATCTCGCCACCGCGTTCAGCGGTCCGCCCCAGTTCCAGAACTACGTGGTCGACCTCGGCATCCGGGTCAGCCACCTGACCACGGTGCTGATGCTCAGCGCTCTCGCGATCTCCTTCGCGGTGCTGATCTGGAGCCGGGCCGGCGCCCGGGGCGAGCCGTCGCCCACCCGCTACTACGCCCTCCTGACGCTCCTCCTGGGCGCCGCCCTGGGAGTCATCGGCAGCACCGACCTGTCCGAGCTCTACGTCTTCTGGGGCGCGGGCGCGGTCGCCACCTATCTGCTCCTCTCCAACAGCTGGTCCGACGATGCTTCCACGCGTTCGGCGCGCCTGGCGCTGGCCGTCCCCGCGGTGACCGACGTCGCACTCCTCGCCGGAGTCGCCCTCCTCTACTCACGGTATGGGCAGCTGAACATCGACCAGCTGATCCCGACGCTCCACAGCACCGCCAACGCCGGGCCGAAGTCGCTCGCCGTCGCCTGCCTGCTGCTCTTCGCGGGTGCGGCCGGTCGCCTCGGGCTCTTCCCCTTCCAGGGCTGGCTAACGGGTGGGTCGGGGACCTCGACCGGCGCGCTCGCGGCTGCCCAGGGTC
>JALZAP010000306.1 GCA_030948245.1 Candidatus Dormiibacterota bacterium
CGGCTCCCAATGCCGCCGCCGCACCTCCGGCTGGCGCGCTGCCGAAGGCGCTGAAGAGCACGTTGGCGATCGAGCGTCCCATCGCCTTCGACATCAGCAGGGTCAGCAGCGTTCCGGAGGCCCCGACCAAGGCGCCGGCGACGATCAGGACCGTGTTGCCGAGGACGAAGCCGGTGGCGGCCGCCGCCAACCCTGTGAACGCGTTCAGGAGCGAGATCACGACCGGCATGTCGGCGCCGCCGATCGGCAGGACGAAGGCGACGCCGAGCACCAGCCCGAGGATCACCATCCCGATGAAGAAGGCGGGCACCGAACCGGTCGTCATCAGGTAGACGGCGGTCCCCAGGATGCCGAGCGCGATGACGCCGTTGACCACCTGCTGGCCGGGATAGGTGATCGGCTGGCCGGTCATCCACTCCTGGAGCTTCAGGAAGGCGACCATCGAGCCCGCGAAGGAGATCGACCCGACCACGGCCGAGAAGACGACCGGGATCAGGACGCCGGGACCCTGGCCGCCGGCGCTGTTGAGGTAGTCGGCGGTCGAGATCAGGGCCGCGGCGCCGCCGCCCACCCCGTTGAAGAGGGCGACCATCTGCGGGATCGCGGTCATCTTGACCATCCGCGCGCCCGCCACCCCGACGACCGAGCCGATGACGACGCCGAGGATGATGAAGGGCCAGTTGTGGGTGACCTGGACGGCGGTCGCCAGGAGCGCGATGCCCATTCCCACCGCGGCGACGATGTTGCCCTGCCGCGCCGTCTTCGGCGAGCTCAGGTAGCGGAGCCCGAGGATGAAGCAGACGGCCGCGAACAGATAGGCGATCGTGATCCAGACCGACATTCGGAGCTACGCCTTCTTGGCGGGGTCGCTTTGAGGGGGTGGCGGGCGGCGGCCCTTGAACATCTCGAGCATCCGGTCGGTGACCAGGAAGCCGCCGACGACGTTGATCGTCCCGAAGATGACGGCTACGGTGCCGAGCACGGTGCCGACCCAGCCGCCGGCCAGGGCCCCCACCGTCAGCAGCCCGCCCACGATCACGATGCCGTGGATCGCGTTGGTGCCCGACATCAGCGGCGTGTGCAGCGTCGTCGGAACCTTGGAGATGACCTCGAAGCCGACGAATGCCGCGAGCACGAGGATGGTGACGTTGGTCAGCAGCTGGGTCATCTCACCGCCCCCGCGTTCTCCCCCATCGCCTTCCGGGTCGCATCGTGGACGATCTCGCCGTCTCGTGTGATGCAGGAGCCGATGACGATCTCGTCCTCGAAGTTCACCGCCAGCTCACCGTCCTTGACCAGGAGTGCGAGCAGGTTGGTCAGGTTCTTGGCGTAGAGCTCCGAGGAGACCGCCGGGACCATGCCCGCCGGGTTGGTGATGCCGTGGATCTGGACGCCGTTTTTGATCACGACCTTGTCGGGCACCGTTCCTTCGACGTTGCCGCCCGCCTCGGCGGCGATGTCGACGACCACCGAACCCGGCTTCATGCCGGCGACCATCTCCCTGGTCAGCAGGATCGGCGCCGGCCGGCCCTGGATGAGGGCCGTGGTGATTACGACGTCGGCCTGGGCGGCGTGCTTGGCGAGCAGCTCGCGCTGACGGCGAAGGAAGTCCTCCGACTGCTCCTTCGCGTAGCCGCCGGTGCCCTCCTGGGTCTCCAGCTCGAGCTCGATGAAGCTGGCCCCGAGGCTCTTGACCTCCTCCTTGGCGGCGGCCCGGACATCGAACGCCTCGACCACCCCGCCAAGGCGGCGGCAGGTCGCGATCGCCTGCAGCCCGGCGACCCCGGCGCCGAGGACGAGGACCCTCGCCGGGGTCACGGTGCCGGCGGCAGTCATCAGCATCGGGAAGAGCTTGCCAAGCGAGTCGGCGGCGATCAGCGCCGCCTTGTACCCCGCCACCGTCGCCTGGGAGGAGAGCGCGTCCATCGACTGGGCGCGGGTGATCCGGGGGATCGCCTCGAGGCTGAAGCTCAGGACCTTCCGCTTGGCGAGCGCCTTGACCAGGTCGGGCGAGATCAGCGGCTGCAGGAAGGAGATGAGGGCGGCGCCCTGCGGGATCAGGGCGACCTCGCCGAGCTCCGGCTTGCGGACCTTGAGAACCATCCCGGCGTGGGCGTAGGTCGCCTTGGCGCCCTTGACCAGCTCCGCCTTCGCGTCCTTATAGAGGCGGTCGGGAAATGACTCGCCTCCGGCCCCCGCTTCGACGTAGACCTGGTGGCCTGCCGCCACCAGCCGGCCGGCCGCGGCGGGGGTGAGAGCCACCCGGGCCTCGCCCGGCGTGGTCTCCCTGGGAACGGCGATCTTCACTTCGCGTAAGGGTACGAGAAGCACCACCTGGGTGCAGTTTCCGGACCGAGCCTGCCGGAACTCGTGACAAATCCACGTAAAGTAGGTAGCCCGTGTCGGAACCCATCGTCAACGACCTCACCTTCCAGGCGGCCACCGTGAACGGCTCAGGGAGCCAGTCTTCGAACTCGGTTCTCATGCGCGCGATCTTCCATATGGGCATCCCGGTCGCGCCTAAGAACATCTTTCCGTCCAACATCGAAGGGCTCCCGACCTGGTTCCAGATTCGAGTCTCACCGGAGGGCTACATGGCCCGCAAGGGCGACACCGACGTCCTGGTGGCTCTCAACCCGGCCACCTGGGCGGCCGACCTGAAGGGGGTCGCGCCGGGCGCCGCCGTCGTCCATGACGCCGCCTATTCGACGGCGGGCGCGCGCGAGGACGTCTTCTATTACCCGGTTCCATTCACCC
>JALZAP010000033.1 GCA_030948245.1 Candidatus Dormiibacterota bacterium
AGGACATCCTCTACCGCTCGGCGCTGAGCGAGGGCGTCGCCTATGTCTGCGACCCGGACAACGCCGCCAAGGTCGACCAGGTCAAAGGCGAGCTGCCCAACCTCCGCGAGCTCTTCGTGGTCGGCGACTCAGACGAACGCGAGGGTTGGCGGAGCTACGACAAGGAGGTCGCCGCCGGCTCGGGTCACTACAAGGACGTCGACACCAGGGCCTCCGACCCCTGCCTCGTCTACTTCACCTCGGGGACGGTGGGCAATCCGAAGATGGTCCTTCATACCCACGCCTCCTACCCGATCGGCCACGTCGTCACGGGCAGGTTCTGGCTCGACCTGCGACCCGACGATCTCCACCTGAACCTCTCGGAGACCGGCTGGGCAAAGGCCGCCTGGTCGAGCTTCCTGGGGCCCTGGAACATGGGCGCCGCCCTCTTCGTACAGGACGCGCGCGGCAAGTTCAACGCGCCGGAGACGATGCAGCTGCTCGAGGACTACCCGATCACCACCTTCTGCGCGCCGCCGACGGCCTATCGGATGCTTGTGCTCGAAGACCTCACCCATTACAAGACCAGCCTTCGCCATTGCGTCGGCGCCGGAGAGCCGCTCAATCCGGAGGTCATCTCGACCTGGCGGAAGGGCACCGGGCACCTGATCCGGGACGGTTACGGCCAGACCGAGACGATCCTTCTCTGCTGCAACTTCCCACCCCTCGAGGTCAAGCCCGGCTCGATGGGCAAGCCCTCGCCGACCGTCGACGTGGCGGTCATCGACGAGGAGGGCCTCAAGCTGCCCTACGACAGTGAGGGTGACATCGCCGTGCGCGTAAAGCCGGACCGCCCGGTCGGGCTGTTCAAGGAGTACTGGCGCAACCCCGAGGCAACCGCCGCCTCGATGCGGGGCGACTGGTACGTCACCGGCGACCGGGCCTATGTCGACGGAGACGGCTACTTCTGGTTCGTGGGCCGTGCCGACGACGTGATAATCAGCGCCGGCTACCGGATCGGGCCCTTCGAGGTGGAGAGCGCGCTCGTCGAGCACCCGGCCGTGGCAGAGGCGGCCGTGGTGGCCAAGGGCGATCCGATGCGGGGCACGATCGTGAAGGCCTATGTGATCCTGGCTCCAGGTCACGATGGCTCAGAGGCGCTGGCGACCGAGCTCCAGGACCATGTGAAGAAGGTGACCGCGCCCTATAAGTATCCTCGCGAGATCGAGTTCGTCACCGAGCTGCCGAAGACGATTTCAGGTAAGATCCGGCGGGTCGAGTTGCGCGGAAGAGCCGATTAACGCGCCTTCACACTTCTTAACCACGACGACAACAGGAAAGGCCGCCATACCCGTTACCTTCCTTTGAGTTGACTCCGCTAGTTGAATTCGTGGGTGTCAACCGCGTCTACGGGCAAGTGGTGGCTTTGGATGACTGCTTCTTTCGGCTGATGCCGGGCGAGCTTTCGTTCCTGGTCGGGCCCAGCGGCGCGGGGAAGACAACCCTGCTGAGATTGATCAACCGGGAAATCAGGCCGTCGCGTGGCGAAGTCTGGGTGGACGGCTTGCCGGCCCACGACCTGCCGGCGAAGAGGCTTGCCGAGCTGCGCCGCAAGGTCGGCGTGGTCTTCCAGGACTTCAAGCTGCTTCCGCGTCTCACAGCGATGGAGAACGTGGCTTTCGCCCTCCAGGTAACGGACCTCCGGATATCCGATGACGAAGCCTATGACCGCGCGCACGACGCGCTCGACGCGGTCGGCCTCCACGACCGGGCCGAGCATTACCCTCATCAACTGTCCGGTGGGCAGCAGCAGCGGGTGGCCATCGCAAGGGCCGTCGTCAGCCAGCCGCCCCTCCTCATCGCCGACGAGCCGACCGGAAACCTCGACCAGGAGACCGCCTGGCAGATCACGACCCTGCTCGAGGACATCGCCAAGTTCGGCACCACGGTCCTCGTCGCGACCCACAACATGGAGATAGTCAACCGCCTGCAGCGGCGTGTCCTCACCCTGGTAGCCGGGCGGGTCGTCGACGACCAGCCGGCGGGGCGTTCTGCGAGGCTGCAATGGGCGAGCTCCTCATAGGCCCTCGTCCGCCCCGCTGGCGGACGATCAAGGTCGTCACCCGCAACGCCGGTCGCTACCTCCTCGGCAGCGCGATCCGGAACTGGCTACGCAACATCGGGTCGACCGCGCCCGCGCTGGGCTCGATGTCGCTCCTCCTTCTCCTGGTCGGCCTCGCCGTGCTGGGGGGGCTGGTGGGACAGAACATCGCGTCGACCGAGGCTCGCGACGCGTCCGTCCTCCACCTGTACCTGCGCGACGACGCCAACAGCGCCGACATCAACTCTCTCGAGACTCAGTTGGGCGCAAACAAGAACGTGCAGTACATCGTCTACGTCAGCAAGGTCCAGGCTCTCGCCCGCGCTCAACACCGGCCCGGCCTTCCCGAGCTGGCCAATGCCTCCGAGAGCAACCCCTTCCCGGCCAGCCTGGACGTCCACGTGGTATCGGTCGACAAGGTCGGCACCGTCGACGCGGCCTTCCGGCATGACCCCGTGGTCGACTCCGGCGTGCCCAGCTCCTACGACCCCACCGCCTATCGGAGCTTCCAGCAGGTCCTCTTCTGGGTCGCCGCGATCGGCATCGCCTTCCTGCTCCTGCTCGCCTTCATCGCCGTGACGGTGACCGCCAACAGCATCCGGTCGGCGATCCTCTCCCGCGGCGATGAGATCGGCATCATGCAGCTGGTCGGGGCGCCGCTCTGGATGGTCCGCGGCCCATTCGTCATCGAGGGCGCCCTCACCGGGGCGGCCGCGGGTGGCCTGGCCGGCATCCTGGCCTTGATCGCCTGCTTCGTCGCCGTCCAGGCGGGAGCCGCCAACTTCGCCCAGGTCGCACCCGGCCTCACCATCCAGGCCGGTCTCGTGATCGGCCTGATGCTGCTTTTCATCGGCCCGATCCTGGCTCGCTCTCCTCGCTGGGCAGCGTGAGGAGGCATCTCGGACAATGAGGCTCCGGTTTGCATTGGCGGCACTGGTGCCGCTTCTCCTGATCGTTGGCGCCTCACCAGCCTCGGCTACAGCTCCCGGCGACCTGGCGGCGGCCCAGGCGCGCGCGGCCGTCATCGAGTCGGTGCGGGCGCAGCTCGGCTCCCAGCTCGCCACCGCCCTTCAGACCTCTGACCGAGTCGCCCAGGCACTTCGCGACAACGCCTCCCAGCAAGATGCGCTGAAGGCGTCGATCGCCGACAGCGACGGGAAGATCCTGGCCCTCGAGGACCAGATCTCGAAGCTGGACGTGGAGATCGAGCAGACCAACACACGGATCCGCGGTGAGAAGGCGCAGATCGCCTCCCTCGCCCGCGCCATCTACGCCCAGCCGAGCTCTGTCCTGCTGCTGGTGGTGGAGTCCAAGAGCATCGGCGACATGATCACCAGGGTGAACGACCTTCGCTCAGCCGGGGCACGAGCGCAGACCCTCAAGAGTCAGTTGAAGGTCGACCTCGCCAAGATCGAGACCGATCTCAAGAAGCAGCAGACGGCGCGCGACGAGCAGGTGAAGCTGAAGGATCAGAAGGTCGCCGACCTCGCCAAGCTGCTGGACCTCCAGGCGAAGCAGGAGAAGTCACAGGCAGACCTCGCCCAACAGATCGCCGCCACCCGCTATGAGCTGGGAAGGGTCGACTACCAGTCGACCGCCCTCGCTCAGCAGATCGCCAACCTCCTCCAGCAGCAGGAGGAGGACATCATCGCGGCCGCCGAGTCCTCGGTCTGGAGCCAGGTCCAGACGATCAACCCGACCGGCCTGCCGACCGTCACGAGCGCCGGTCATTCGACCAAGTTCCGCTTCATCTGGCCGATGCCGACGGCTGTCGAGACCCAGCCCTTCGGGCCCTCCAGCTTCTGGTTCGAGCCCCCCTACGGGAGCTACGCCCACTTCCACACCGGCATCGACATGTCATCGCCGGAGGGATCGCCCGTGCTCGCCGCCGACGATGGCGTCGTCATCCTCGCCGGCGGCTCGGTCGTCAACGGCGTGCTGGTCGGCTACGGCAACTACGTCGTTGTCGCCCATGCCGGCGGCATGACCACCCTCTACGGTCACCTGCTGCGGATCGCCGTCAGGGCCGGGGACACCGTCACCCAGGGCCAGCTCGTCGGCCTCGAGGGGTCGACCGGCAATTCGACCGGTGCTCACCTCCACTTCGAGCTCCGACAGGGCAACGCCCCCATCAACCCGGCCCCCTTCCTGCCGCCGGGCGCGCCCTCCGACTACCGGGCCTAGCAACCCGCCACGTCCCTGGACAGGGCGCTTGGCCGCGCGCCGGCTCTGCCGAGCACGGCCGGCGGGGCGGACGTCCCCCCTCCAAAGAATGCGGCTCAGGCCGAGAACCGCCGCGTCGAGCAGGCAGTAAGCCCCCGCAATGACCGAGGGGGGGTTGCCCTGGTGAAGGTGGCTTATGGGGGCGATCGCCTGCCAGGTCCAGTTGTGGAAGCCGGTGCCGAAGAGCTCCAGTATTGAGGTCATCAGGAATGCCGCCGCGTAGACCGGCGCCTGGCGCGATCGGACCGTGAAATAGGCGAAGACCGGCCAGAGCAGGGCACCGGTCATGTCCAGCCGCCCGGTCAGCAGCGGAATGACCGTCACTCCGGCCAGCGCCCAGGCGGTCGCCACGCCGAGCGCCGCACCAACCAGTAGCCGGCGCCGGCGAAGCATCAGTGGCGTGGTCGCGGCGGTCAGGGCAAAGAGGTAGACCAGCCCATGGCCGGCGGGTACATAGAGCGGGACGTTATCGAAGCGATACCGGTAGAGGCCGACACCAAGGGAGAAGTAGAGCTCCCCGCAGGTTGCGATGACGACCGCGAGCCAGACCTGACGGCGCTGCTCGCGGGGTGCGAAGCGGAGCACGAAGAAGAGCACGGCGAAGGTGAGCAGGCCGAGGGCGTACTGCTGGTAAACGTTCACCACGCGCGCATCCGCGTAGAGCCCGAGCGGGGTGTAGGCGAGCAGGAAAAGCTGGTAACGATACGGGCGCAGCCGGTCATGGAGGGTCACGGTGGTGCGCAGCAAAGATAACGGGGGCCGCTCTGGCGACCCCCGTTCCCGGTTGCGGACGTTGGTGGGCTAGCGGCCCGAGATGATGTCTCCGGTCGGTACGTAGCGGCCGCCGGACGAGTCGCCCTGCCACTTCTCGAGCTTCTCCTGGCGAATGGGGTAATGGTCGGTCTTGGTCGTCTTGACCGTGATCCCGTTCAGGAGCAGGAAGTTGTTGGTCTCGTTGAGCTTGTTGGCGGCGATGTCCATCACGTTGGCGCGGGTCATGTTGGTCCCCGCCTGGGTGACGACGTCGACGAAGGTGAAGGCGCACGCCATGCCGGCGACGCAGAAGGCGTCGATGACCTGGCAGCCGTTGCCGAACTTGCCGATGATGTCCTTGTACTTCACGATCCCCGGGTCACTCGCCTGCGCGGGGTCGTTGGGATCCTTCAGGTAGGTCGTTGTGATCATGCCGTCGAGGGCGGTCGAGTTGCCGAGGCCCTTCAGTACGGCCTGCACGATCGGGGTGCTGGCACCCACGCTGTTGAGGTAGATGTGGGCCGGCTTCCAGCCGCTGCTCTGCGAGTTCTTGAGCGCGCTGGCGGTGTAGGCCGGAGTGGTGACGACGTAGAAGGTGTCGGCGCCGCTGGCCTTCAGCTGGTTGACCTGGGAGCTCATGTCCACGGGGTCGCCCGCGTTGTAGGTCGCCGACTTGAGGATCAGCGTGGCGGCCTTGTCGCCGAGCCCGTCGGTGATGCCCTTGACGTAGTCCTTGCCGTAGTCGTCGTTCTGATAGAGGATGGCGATCTTGGCGCTCGGATTGCTGCCGAGGATGTCCTTCGCGTAGATCTTGCCCTCGGCCTGGTAGTCGGGCTGCCAGCCGAGCGTCCAGGGATATTGGGCGAAATCGCCGCCCCAGTGGTTGGAGCCGGTGAAGACGAAGAGATCGGGCACCTTGTTGTCGTTGTAGTACTGGCGGACGGCGAGGTTCGGGCCCGTGCCCAGGTTGCCGACCGCGGCGAAGATCTTGTCCTGGTCGACCAGCTCCCGCGCCTTGGCCGGCGTGTTCGCCGCGTTGTAGACGTCGTCGACGACAGTGAAGGTGATCTTCCGGCCGTTGATGCCCTTCTCGTTCGCGTACTGAAAGTACGCGTTCATGCCCTTCGACACGGCGGCGTAGGCCGACGCGGTGCCGCTGAGCGGGAAGGTCGCGCCGATCGTGATCGTGTCTTTCGTGACGCCGACGTCGGACGCGACAGGCGTGTTGCTCGTCTGCTGTGCACCGCAGGCGAGTGTGGTTATGGCGGCCAGGGCCACCGCGGCCTTCCTCAGGCCCCTCGAGTTACCGTGCATTCAGTTTCCATCCTCCTCTGAATGTGTGCCGCTGTTCGGGCGGGAACAACTTGAACAGAACCGACCTCTCATTTCAATTGCTGATCTCGCTCGGCTCTTCTCCCACCGGCTCCTCCTCCAGGACGGTTGGCAGTGCGATCGGAACCGCTTCGCCGCGCGCTGCCGCCCGCCGCGCGCGATACAGGGCGATGCCGCGCATGATGACGCCCATCGCACCGGAAGGTGCGAAGAAGATGATCAAGAGGAGGAGGATCCCGAAGAACACATCGGGCTTCGACGGCAGCTGGAAGCTGCCGATGTGGATTCTTCCCATGCGTTCGGAGAGATAGGGAAGCCAGACCACGAAGAGGGCGCCGAGCGCGGGTCCGAACTCGGAGCCGACGCCGCCGATGACGACGCCGACGAGCAGCGCAAGCGATAGTTGAAGCCCGAAGACGTCGGGGTTCACGTAGGCGACGTGGATTGCCAGCAGCGAACCCGCGACTCCGGAGAAGGCGGCGCTGATCCCGAAGGCGAGGGTCTTGTAATAGGAGAGGTTGATCCCGCTCGCCGTCGCAGCGGTCTCGCTGTCTCGGACCGCCATGAACGCTCGGCCGGTGCTGCTGCGGATGATGTTCCAGGCCAGCACGAACATGAGCCCCGCGATGGCCCAGATCACGTAGTAGAGCCACTGGTCGTCGGAAAAGACGCCCGCCAGGAAGCCCGGCGGGTGGGCCGGGTGCAGGCTGACGCCGGAGTGGCCGAGGAAGAAGAACTCCAGCTTGTCGATGTCGATTATCGGAGGCACCGCGAGCGCGAGGGCGAAGGTGGCCAGGGCGAGGTAGATGCCCGAGAGCCGCAGCGCGGGGAAGCCGAAGAAGAAGCCGAAGAGGCCGGCCACCAGGGCCGCGATGGGGATGGTGAGCCAGTAGGAGATCCCCAGGTGGTGGCTGATCAGCGCAGTCGTGTAGCCGCCGATCGCCATGAAGGCACCGTTGCCGAGCGAGATCTGGCCGCTGTAGCCGGTCAGCAGGTTGAGCCCCATCAGGGCGATCACGAAGATCCCGACGGCCGCGAACTGGAAGGTCGTGAAGGTGTCGGTCACCATCGGGATGCCGATCAGCACCACCAGGCCGATCCCGGCGGCGATCAGGGTCGGGATCGAGTAGCCGAGGATCCGGTCGTTCATACCCGCGTCACGGCGGCGCGCCCGATCAGGCCGGCGGGGCGGATCAGCAGGACGGCGACGATCACGACCAGGGCGAAGGGGATCCGGAGGTTCTGACCGGCCGGCAGGTAGGTGCCGACCAACGCCAGGAGGATCCCGACCAGAAGTCCGCCGAGCACGGCGCCAAGAGGGCTCTCGATGCCTCCCAGGACGGCCGCCGCGAACGCGAAGAGGAGGATCGGCTGCATGAAGTTGGGATCGAGGAAGGTGATCGGCGCGATCATCATGCCCGCCGTCGCGCCGATCGCCGAAGCCAGGCCCCAGCCGAGGGCCAGCATCCAGCTGACCCGCACGCCGACCAGCTTGCTCGACTCCGGGTAGAGTGCCGCCGCCCGCATCGCCAGGCCCACCTTGGTGAAGCGGAAGAAGACGTAAACGATACTCAGGATCACCAGGCACACGGCGAGGATGCCGAGGTCCTGCTGGCCGATGTAGATGCCGCCGATGACGATCGGCTCGGCCGGGAAGGGGCTCGGGAAGTCCTGCAGGATGTAGCCCCAGATCAGGCCGGCGAGGCCGTTGGTAAGGCTGAAGAGGGCGAGAGTGACGATGACCAGGGTCAGGATCGGCTTTCCCTCGAAGGGCCGGATCATCACCCGCTCAATGAGCACGCCACCGGCGAAGGCGATGGCGATGGTGGTCGGAAAGACCACCAGGAAGGGGAGGTGGAAGGCGGTTATCAAGGTGTAGGCGATGAAGGTGCTGAACATCGCCATCTCGCCCTGGGCGAAGTTGGCGACGTCCATCGCCCGGTAGATGAGCACCAGCGCCAGGGCGACGCTGGCATAGACACCGCCCGCGGCGATGCCGGAGACGACCTGCTGCACGAACTCGAGGCCCGGGTTCGAGGCCAGTTCAAGCATGCGTCAGCTCCAATCTCCTGCCACTTCGGTCAGTCGCCGAGGTAGGACTTGCGGATCGACTCGTTGCGAGCAAGTTCGCTGCTCTTGCCCGAGAGGGTGACGCGGCCGACCTCGAGGACGTAGGCGGTCTGGGCCGAACGGAGGGCGAGATTGGCGTTCTGCTCGACGACCAGGATGGTGGTGCCGTTCTCGCGGTTGATCGCCGTGACGATCTCGAAGATCTCCCGGATCACGATCGGCGCCAGGCCCAACGAGGGCTCGTCGAGCAGCAGCAGCTTTGGGTTCAGCATCAGCGCCCGGGCGATCGCCAGCATCTGCTGCTCGCCGCCCGAGAGGGTGGCGGCGACCTGGTCGCGGCGCTGCCGGATCCAGGGGAAATAGTTCATCGCCTTCTCGTAGTCCGCCTTCACCTTCTCCCGGTCACGGCGCACGTAGGCGCCCATCTGCAGGTTCTCCCAGACCGTCAGCTGGGTCATCGTGCCGCGGCCCGAGGGCACGTGGGCGATGCCCAGCCGGGCCACTTCCTCGGGCGTCTTGCCAGTGATGCTCCTGCCCCCGAAGTTGATCTCGCCGGTCGTCTTGACCATGCCCGTGATGGCGCGCAGGGTGGTCGTCTTGCCGGCGCCGTTGGCGCCCAGCAGCGCGACCACAGTCCCCTGCTCGACCTTCAGGGAGACGCCGTGGAGGGCGCGGATGGCGCCGTAGGAAGCCCGGACGTCGCGGAGCTCAAGCAGCGCCATCTTCGGTCCCCAGGTAGGCGTCGATCACGCGCTGGTTGGCCTGGACGTCCTTCGGGCTGCCATCGGCGATCTTCTTGCCGAAGTCGAGGCAGACGACGTGGTCGCAGACACGCATCACCAGGTTCATATGGTGCTCGACGATCAGCATCGTCAGCTGGTAGTCCTTGTGGATCTTCCGGAAGAGGCCGACGAGGTCGCCGACCTCGTCGTGGTTGAGGCCTCCGGCCGGCTCGTCGAGAAGCAGCACCTTGGGCCGGGAAACGATCGCGCGCGCCAGCTCGACCGCTTTCAGAGTCCCGTAGGGAAGGCCGGCGACGGGGCGATCGGCCATCCTCTCGAGCCCCACGTAGGCAAGTGCCTCCGTGGCCCGCTCATGGGACTCCTTCTCTTTCCGGTTGTTCGAGGGGAGGCGCAGGGCGGCGGCGAGGAAGCCGAAGGCGTTGCGGCCCAGCTCGGAGTGGAGCCCGACCATCACGTTCTCGAGGACCGACATCCGGGTGAAGAGCTCGACATTCTGGAAGGTGCGGGCGATGCCGCGGGCGATGATCTCGTCGGCCGGCACCGTGAGAAGCGACTGACCTTCAAAGGTGACCTGACCCGACTGCGGCGTATAGACACGCGTCACGACGTTGAAGAGGGTCGTCTTGCCGGCGCCGTTGGGGCCGATCAGGCCGACGATCGTGTTCTCCGGGACGTCGAAGCTGATCCCGTCCAGGGCGAGGATTCCGCCGAAGCGCACAGTGACGTCCTGGACCGAGAGCAGGGCCCCCAAATCAGTTCACCCCCACGTCGCAATAGGTGGTCGCAATCTTAAGGGCAGCCGGGCCAACTTCAACAATATGAAGCTGGACTGTCCGATTTCCGCGACTCCCGGCAATCAACTTCGGCGAGGCCGCTCGGGATCGCGGCTAGTCGTTGGCCTCGGGCAGGTCGGGCGGCACGTCGGCGCCGCTGGGCGGGGCGGGCGGGGCCGT
>JALZAP010000307.1 GCA_030948245.1 Candidatus Dormiibacterota bacterium
GGACGACCGCGATCCCTTCCGCCACCAGCTGCTCCGTCGTCGCCGAGAGGCCGGCGTCGCAGCCGCTCACCCGGTGGCCGCGGGCCGCCAGCACCAGCGCCTGGGAGGAAACCCCGGTTCCGCCGATCCCCATCAGGTGGACCTTCACCCGGCGACCCCGCGGAGCACGGCCAGGATGTCCCGCGCCGCGCCTGGCCGGCCGAGGGCCCGCGAGGCCGCGGCCATCGCACGGAGCCGGTCCTCGGTGAGCCCATCGATCGCTTCCAGGAGGCTGTCGGAGGCGAGCTCGTCGTCGGCGATCATCACCGCCGCCCCGGTCCTGACCAGACGCTCCGCGTTGCGCAGTTGGTGGGCGCCGCCGAAGGTGCCCGGGACCACGATCGCCGGCAGGCCGACGGCGGTGACCTCTGCCAGGGTGCCGACACCAGCCCGGCAGAGCACGAGGTCCGCTTCAGCCATCAGGGTGGCGACGTCCGGCGTGAAGGCGAGCGGCTGGTAGCCGGAGCGGGCGTAGTCGGCGGAGCGTACCCGGCCCTGCTCGCCGGTCAGGTGGACGACGACCTCGAAGCGCTCGAGCAGGCCGTCCAGCGCCGACCAGATCGTCTCGTTGATCCGCTGCGCCCCCTGGCTGCCGCCCACCACGAGGAGCCTGCGGGTGGGGACCTGCGGGCTGCCGGGAGCGAAGTCGGGCCGGAGCGGATACCCGGTCAGCACCGTGCGCGCGGTCGGGAAGCGCTCGACGTCCTCGGCGAAGCTGACGCAGGCTGCTGCGGCACCGCTCCGGAAGAAGCGGTTCGCCAGCCCGCCCGACTCGAAGACCGCCAGCACGTAGGGGACGCCGCGGCGGCGGGCGGCCCAGATGGAGGGGACCATTGCGTAACCACCGACGCCGAGGACGACGTCGGGCCGGAACTCGGCGACGATCCGGCGGCCCTCGCGGAGCGCTCCCGGCAGCAGCGCCGGGAGGGCGAGGTTCTTGGCCAGCGCATCGCGGTTGAGGCCGCGGACGCTTATCGTCCGCAGCGGAAAACCGGCCTCCGGGACCAGGTGCTCCTCGGGACCGCCCGCCCGGCCGACCAGGAGCAGCTCCCCGCCCGGTTCCTCAGCGCGGAAAGCGCGGGCGACCGCCAGGGCCGGCATCACGTGCCCACCGCTCCCGCCGCCCGAAATCAGAAGGCGCATCCGTCCCCCATTGACTGTCTTCCCGACGAGTGTTTTGCCGATGCGTGTTTTGGAGCTGCCGCCGCGTCCCCTGGGAGGCGACGTTGAGAAGCACTCCTACCGCCGCCAGCGTCATCGCGACCGATGAGCCACCGTAGCTGATCAGGGGCAGAGGTACCCCGGTGATCGGCAGCGTGTCGGTAACCGTCGCCATGTTGACCAGCGCCTGGAAGGCGATCCAGGTCGTGATGGCAGTCGCGATCACCAGCCCGAGCCGGTCCGGGGCGCGCATCGCGGCCCGGTAGCCGCGGACGGCGAAGGCCGCGAAACCGAGCAACACGAGGGTCGTCCCGACCAGGCCCGTCTCCTCGCCGATGATCGCGAAGATGAAGTCGGTGTGGGCTTCGGGCAGCCAGAGGAACTTCTGCACCGAGTGGCCGATGCCGACCCCCCAGATGCCGCCTGAACCCAGCGCATAGAGCGCCTGGGTCGACTGGAAACCGGCGTTGAGCTGGTCCTGGAAAGGGTTCACGAAGACCGCCAGCCGGGCGAACCGGTAGGGCTCGAGGACGATCGTCAGCCAGCCGGCGAGGAGGAGGCCGAGAAGCAGGAGCGCGAGATGGCGTTTGCGGCCTCCGCCGGCGACAAAGGCGGCCACGAGTATTGCGGCGATGACCAGCGCGGTACCCAGGTCCCGCTCCAGGATCACCAGGCCGAGGGCCCCACCGAGCAGGACCACAAAGGGAACGAAACCCATCCGCAGGTCGCGCAGGCGGTCCCCTTGCTTGACGACCCAGGCCGACATGAAGAGCCCGAAGGCCAGCTTCGCCATCTCGGTCGGCTGGATGACGAGCGGCCCCACCGCGAACCAGCGCCGGGCGCCGTTGACCTGCACGCCGGCCAGCGGCACCAGCACGAGGAGAACCGTCACAAGCACGGTCCCGGGCAGGATCAGCGGCCGCAGGCGGTGATAGTCGATCCGCATCAGGGCCAGCATCGCGAGGGCGCCGATGCCGACTGAGATCAGCTGCCGCTGGAAGAAGTAGAGAGCGGTCAGGTGCTGCACGTAGGCGAGCGCCTGGCTGGCGCTCAGAACGAAGACGAGGCCGACGGCAACCAGGAAGAAGGTGAGCAGGAGCAGCCAGCGATCCGCCTCCGGCCGGCGCGTCCGCTCTCGCTCTCGGGCGCGGAACGAGGGTGTCTCCTCGCGGACCTCCTCCGCCACCGCATCCATCAACGCACCCGTGCCTCGTTCCAGGCGCGGACGCTGTCCTTGAAGCGGCGGCCGCGGTCCTCGTAGCTGGTGAACCAGTCGAAGCTCTTGTAGCCGGGGCTTAGGAGGACGACCCCGCCCGGCTCGGCCAGGCTGGCGGCGAGCTCCACGGCGTGGTCGAGGTCGCGGGCGCGGACGACGTTGAGGAGGCCCGCCAGTTCCTCCTCGAGCAGCTCCGCGCTGTCGCCGATCAGGACCACGCCGTGGGCGATGCCGCGGATCCGGCCGACCCACTCGCCGAGCTCGGAACCGCGGCCGTGGCCGCCCGCGATAAGGACCACGGGCTGGCCGGCGAAGGAGCCGATG
>JALZAP010000308.1 GCA_030948245.1 Candidatus Dormiibacterota bacterium
CCCGAGCCGACCGCGATCCGTGCCTGGAGCAGGTTGTAGCCGGCGCCGAGCGGGTCGCTCATCGGGTTGAGGAAGATCTCCAGCCGCTGCTTCTGATAGCCGTGGAGCAGGCGCGGAACGATCGGCGCGACGACCACCGCGAGCGCCGCGACCCCGGCGAGGTGGAGGCGCGACGAGCCGCCCAGGATGAGCATCCCGGCGAGCAGCGCGGCGAACACCATCGAGGTGCCGAGGTCTGGCTGGAGCAGGATGAGGACCAGCGGCGGCACCGCCAGCGCGATCGCGCCGAGCAGTGTCCGCAGCTTTCGCTCGGCTCCCTCGCGCACCGCGAAATGGCGGGCGAGGGCGACCAGGACGATCACTTTGCAGAGCTCCGACGGCTCCAGCGGGAAGCCGCCCAGCGAGATCCAGCGGCGCGCGCCGAGAGCCGAATGGCCTCCGAAGTGGACGGCCAACAGGAGCAGCAGGCAGGCGCCGTAGGCGGGCAGCACCAGACGCTCCAGGCGGCGGTAGTCGACGCGGCCGGCGACGACGTAGGCGCCGGCTCCGAGCAGCAGCGATACGACCTGTTTGCGGAAATCGACGGCAGAGGCTGAATAGACGGTCATCAGGCCGAGGACCGCGAGCATCCCTACCAGCAGGAGCTGGAGGCGGTCGAGGAAGTGGAGCCTGCCCAGGCTAACCACCGGAGTGGATCTCGGTCCGGTGCGAGTGGTAGTAGTTCAGGAAGTTGATCGCAACCGGCTCTGCCACGAATTCGCCGAAGCCGGCCCCCTCGAGGATGGTGGCGCTCGCGAACTCCGGGTTGTCGTAGGGCGCGAAGTCGATGAACCAGGCATGGCTGGGAAGGTCGGCGCCCGTCCCGCCGAACTGGGCGGTGCCCGTCTTGCAGCCACCATCCCATTTGAAGCCGAGCGACCGGGCGATCGCCGCGGTGCCCCAGCTGCCGGTCAGCGACTGGTGCATCCCGGAGCGGAGCAGCTCCAGGTTGGCGGCGTCGATCGGCACCTTGCGAACGATCTCCGGGTGCGCCGTGCTGAGCACGTTGCCGGCTCCGTCGGCGACCTGGTGAACCAACGTCGGCCGGAGCAGGGTGCCGCCGTTGCCGAGCGCGGCCGCGTACATCGCCTGGATCAGCGGCGTCACCAGCACATAGGACTGGCCGATCCCCATCGTTACCGTGTCCCCGACATTCCAGCCGCAGTCCGGGCTTCCCGCCGGATAGGGACAGGCCTGGAGCTTGAAAGCGGGCGTCGGGGCCACCCCGGCCCGGGCGCCGGGCAGCTCAATGCCGGGCCTGGCGCCATAACCGAAGTCCGCGGCGTAGGTCGCCAGCGCCTCCGGCCCGAGCAGGTTCGCCACCTGGTAGAAGAAGGTGTCGCAAGAGGTTGGGATCGCCTTGACGACGTTCATCGGACCCATGTCGTAGTGCGCCCAGTTCCAGTACGTCCAGGCGCCGAACCTGAGATTGGCGGGGCAGCCGAGCACCGTTGACGGGCTGATCTTTCCTTCCTGCAGCGCGGCCGTTCCGGTGATCATCTTGAAGGTCGACCCAGGCGGGTACTCGCCGGCGATGGCGCGGTCGTAGAGAGGCTTGGCGGGGTCATTGAGGAGCCGGTTGTAGTCGGCCTGCGAGATTCCCTTCGCGAAGAGGTTGTCGTCGTAGCCGGGGATGCTGACGATCGCCGTGATCTCGCCCGTCCGAGGATCGGTGACGACGCTCGCGCCGGCTTTCGAGCCTGCCTTCTTGAGCCCGTCAACGAGCGCGTCATGGACCGTCTTCTGGAGCCCCGCGTCGATCGTCAGATAGACGCTCCGGCCGGGAACAGCCGCCTGTTCGCGCAGCACCTTGACGACCTGGCCGTTGGCATCGGTCTCGACATCCTGCCAGCCGTCCCTACCGCGGAGCAGGTCCTCCAGCCCCGCCTCGAGCCCCCCCTTTCCGACGACCCCGTCGGGTAGGTAGCCCTTCGTCTTGAGGTTCTTGTACTGCTCGCCGTCGATCGGTCCGACGTAGCCGAGCAGGTGGCCGTAGAGTTCGGAATCGACGTAGCGGCGGATGGCCACGTGCTGGAGGGAGACACCGGGGAGGGACGGTAGGCGCTCGTTCACCGTCTGGGCCCGGTTGTCGTCGAGCCCGGTCAGCACCGCGAAGGGCCGATACGCGTCGGTGTCGGCTGCCAGCTTGCCGGCCAACTCCGTCATGGTCAGCCCGGCCAGCGTTGCCAGCTGGGCGAGCTCGGCGGCGCGCCGGGCCCGACTGGAGGGGAGCCCGATCTCCGTCACCGCCAGCGACCAGGCCGGCTGGTTGATGACGAGCTGGGCGCCGTGGCGGTCGTAGATGACGCCGCGCTCGGCGACCACCGGCACCCGGTGGACGCGGTTGACGAGCGCCAGCTGAGCGAAGCGGGAGCCCTGCACCAGCTGGAGGTCGGCCAGCCGCCAGACGAGCGCGGAGCTGAGCACCACCGCGAGCACTGCGAAGGAGGCAAGGCGGCGGGTCCACCGGGCCTGCGGCTCGATCCCGGCGAGGTGCACCCAACGGCCCGGCTGGAGGCCGACTCCCGGGGGTCTTCTCACCAGTCGATCGCCACCCCCTCCGGGGCCGCGCCCTCAACGCGGCGGAGGAGGAGCATGAGAGCCGGCAGCAGCAACGCGTCATAGAGCGCGGACGGCGCGACCCACACCTGCAGCAAGGGCAGGAATGCGGTCGGGCGACCGAGCGCTTCCGAGA
>JALZAP010000309.1 GCA_030948245.1 Candidatus Dormiibacterota bacterium
GGATGACCTTGCCGCCCCCTCGTGCCAGCCGGACGGAGTCGGCGAGGCTGGAGGCGCTGCCCGCGCATTCGAACACGATGTCCGCCCCGCCGAGAAGGACGGGGCGCTTTTCGAGCAGGTTGTCAACCGTGTCCAGCCGGCGCGCCTGGGTTGCGAAGCGGACCCGCTGGTAGACCTCCGAAGGTGTGACCACCTGGTCGGCGCCGAGGCTCTTGGCGAGCGCGGCCTGGTGGGGGTACTTGGCGACGCAGATCAGCTTGCGAGGTGGGGTGAAGTTCTTGACCGCGGCAACGGTGAGGAGGCCAAGGCAGCCGGCGCCCATCACGAGGACCGTGTCCTCGGGCTTCGCGCCGGTCCGGAGCGCGGCGTGAATCGCGCAGGCGAGCGGCTCGGTCAGCATCGCCGCCTCGTCGCCGAGCGCATCCGGGATCTCGTAGAGCTGGGAGGAGTGGGCGACCAGCATCTCGCCCCAGCCGCCGCCGGTGTCGTGGCAGTAGCCGGTCTGGAGGCCGACGTCGATCCAGCCCTCGGTGACGTTCTCGCAGAGCCCGATCCGGCCCTCGGCGCACATCCGGCAGGGAGGCGCGATGCCGCGCACCGCGCAGCCCAGGACGGGCTGGACGACGACCCGAGTGCCGTCCTCGAGCCGTCCGCTCAGCTCGTGGCCGGGGACGAAGGGAAAGCTCGTCAGCGGGTCGAGGTAGAAGGAGGCGTGGCCGGTGATGGCCGCGATGTCCGACCCGCAGATGCCGCTCACCTGCGGGTAGACGACCTGCCAGTCGGGGCCCGGCAGACGGGGCGGTTCGACATCCTCGAGGTGGATCAGCGCCAGCGGGCTGGTCGCCACCGACGGCCGGCCGCCGGCCGCCTTGACGAGGGCGAAGGCCGGGATGTTGCGGTCGTAGGTGAGGGCGAGCATTCAGGCGTCCACTAGGCGAACTGGGACCGGTATTCCTTCGAGCGGGGATCGGGGATCGGCAGGCGCCAGTTGCCGGGCGGCATCGTCCAGCGCTCCACCCGCCAGCCGCGCTGGCCGGCAACGGCCGAGAGTCGGGCGTCGGGATTGATGGCGACCGGAGTGCCGGTAAGCTCCATCATCGGCAGGTCGCTGAGCGAGTCGGCGTAGGCGAAGCTGTCGCCCAGGACGATCCCGTTCTTCGCGGCGTATTCCTCGAGCAGGGTGCCACGCGCCTCGCCGGCGGGTGGCGGCGACTCCAGGTCGCCGGTGAGGATGCCGTCCTTGACGAGCAGGTGGGCGCAGTCGACCTCGACCTCGAGCAGCTCGGCCAGCGGTTCGACGACGACGTCGAGGGCGCCGGTCAGGAGCAGCACCCGATGGCCCGCGCTCTTGTGCTGGCGGATCCGGCGAACACCCTCCGGGTAGAGGCGGCGGAGCGTCACCTCGTTCATCGCCTCCCGACCGAGCTGCTTCATGTCCTCGTAATCGAGGCCCTCGTACTCGCGGTAGAAGCTGCGCTGGAACTCGGCTCGCGAACGCCGCTCGAGCTGCAGCCAGCGGGGCGCCTCGCGGAGCAGGCCGCCCAGGAAGTCGGGCCACTCGCGGAGCGGCTGGGCTTTCAGCCGCATCCATATGAAGTACTCGATGACGTTGGTTTCGACCAGCGTCCCATCGACGTCGAAGACGGCCAGCACGTCGGCTCGCCCCGCGCGTTTGCGGATGGCCTGGAGGGCGATGTCACGTGCCTCGGCCGGCGCGGTGCTGCCGGTGGGCTGCTTACCCTTGCGGACGCCGGTCTCGGCTCGCGCCATCCGGATCACGGTCGGCATATGGACGTCCTGGAAGTAGTGCGACCAGTCGAAGAGCGCTGGGTCGAACGGGAATGTCTTCTTCTCGGCCGCGGGCAGCTCCTCCCAGACCGACATCGTGTTCCGGGTGTCGTAGATGCAGTCGACCTCGGTGTAGACGCCGTAGAGCTCGGAGAGGTTGAGGCCGCGCTCGATCTTTGCCCGGGTCTCGTTGAGTTCGTCGGACACCCCCGCGATGCCGGTCATCGGTATCCGTTCGACGACCCACTGCAACGCCTCCACGGCCTTGAGGGCCGTGCGCGCCCTGGTCTCCAGCTCCTGGCGGGGCGGAAACGTCCACTTGGGGGCTCCGATCGCCTGGCCGTAACGGTCCCGGAGGGGGTGCTTCTCGAAGTAGGCCTCCGACTCCTCCTGCATCCGCCGCAGCCGGAGCGGGTTCCGGCTCCCCGAGGCGGCGTGGTAGATCCGGTACTCGCCCTTCGGGGGTGGTGCGGCCGCGACCGCCAGGACGGTGTTGACGACGTAGTCGGCCGGGATTATGTCGAGCAGCGCATCGGGGAGCCCGGAGAAGTCCTCCAGCACCCGCCGGCCATAGGCCAGGATTATCGGCTCAGCCATCCGGAAGCCTTCCAGCCAGCCTGGAAAGGGCTCGGCGAGCGCGCTCTCGATTATCGACGGGCGCACGATCGAGAGCGGCACGTTGCCGTGCAGCTCGACCACCGCGCGCTCGGCCATCGCCTTGGTGAAGGAGTAGATGTCACTGAAGCCCATCGACCGGGCGTGGACGCGGCCGCGCTCGACCAGCCGGTCCTTGACCCAGCGGTCGCGCAGCCGCTCGACCATGCGGGCGACCGCCGGCGTCCCGGCCGGGCCCATCTTGGAGTTCGCCTCCTTGGCAAACTTCTCGAGGACCTCGGGGCTGCGCGACTCCTCCTCGACCACCGGCCGGAGGGTGCT
>JALZAP010000034.1 GCA_030948245.1 Candidatus Dormiibacterota bacterium
GGATTCCGGTGGACAAGAAGGAGGACGGGCGCAGCGCGCTTGAGATCGTGCTCACCGTGCTCCACGCCGGTGGCAAGTTCGGGGGCGGCGGCTACAAGGTCTCGGGCGGCCTTCACGGGGTCGGCCTTTCGGTCGTCAACGCGCTCTCCGAGCGCCTGGACGCGATCGTCTACCGAGACGGCAAGGAGTTCCATCAAAGCTATGTTCGGGGCGTTCCTCAGAGTCCAGTGCAGACGGTCGGCAAGAGCACAGAGCACGGCACCCTGATCCGCTTCTGGCCCGACAGCCAGATGTTCCCCGACACCACCTTCGACCGCGAGATGATCTTGCACCGACTGCGCGAGATGGCCTTCCTCAACAAGGGCCTCAAGATCATCCTCGACGACGAGAATCTGGGCTATCCCTACACCTTCTACTTCGAGGGCGGCATCGTCGCCTTCGTCAAGCATTTGAACCACGGCAAGGGAGTCGTCAACTCGCAGCCGATCTACGTCGAGCGCGAGGTCGAAAGCACCGTCATCGAGGTCGCCCTGCAGTACAACCAGACCTTCGTCGAGAACGTCCTCAGCTTCGCCAACAACATCAACACCGCCGAGGGTGGCTCTCATATGACCGGATTCCGGACCGCGATCACCTTCGCCCTCAACCGCTATGCGCGAAAGGCCGGGATCCTCAAGGAGGCCGACCCCAATCTAACCGGTGAGGACGTCCGTGAAGGGCTCACCGCGGTGATCAGCGTCAAGCTGCTGGAGCCCCAGTTCGAGGGTCAGACCAAGACCAAGCTGGGTAACGCCGAGGTCCAGGGCCAGGTCTCCAACGTGCTCAGCGAAGGCCTCACCCAATACCTCGACGAGAACCCCTCGGAAGGCCGCCGGATCATCGAGAAGACGCTCACCGCCGCCCGCGCCAGAGAGGCCGCCCGGCGCGCCCGCGACCTGGTCCAGCGCAAGTCACTGCTCGAGTCGACGACGCTGCCTGGCAAGCTCGCCGACTGCTCCGAGCGCGACCCCGCTCTCTGTGAGCTCTACATCGTCGAGGGCGACTCGGCCGGAGGCTCCGCCAAAATGGGCCGCGATCGTCGCTTTCAGGCCATCCTGCCTCTTCGCGGCAAGATCCTCAACGTCGAAAAGGCGCGGATCGACAAGGTGCTCGTTTCAGAGGAGATCCGCAACCTGATCACCGCGATGGGAACCGGCATCGGCGAACGATTCGACATCGAGAAGGCGCGCTACCACCGGGTTATCACGATGACCGACGCCGACGTCGACGGTAGCCACATCCGCACCCTGCTGCTGACCTTCTTCTTCCGCTACATGCCCGAAGTCATCGAGCGCGGCTACCTCTACATGGCGCAGCCTCCGCTCTTCAAGCTCACCAAGGGCAAGACCAGCTCCTGGGTCTACAACGAGGCCGAGCGAGACCGGGAGATCAAGAAGCTGGGCGGGAAGATCGACGTGGCCCGCTTCAAGGGTCTCGGCGAGATGAACGCGGACCAACTCTGGGACACCACGATGGATCCCAAGAACCGGGTCCTCCTGCAGGTCAAGATCGAGGACGCGGCGGCCGTCAGCGACATCTTCGAGAAGCTGATGGGCAGCGAGGTCGAGCCCCGCAAGAAGTTCATCCAGGCGCACGCCAAGAGCGTTCGCAACCTCGACATCTAGCCTCGCCTCAGGGAGTGACGGTTCGAATCGCAGTCGACGGCATGGGCGGTGATCACGCGCCCGGCGAGGTCATCGCCGGCGCGGCGCAGGCGGCCGCCGAGTACGGCTGCGAGGTGACCGTCGTCGGCCAGGAGGCCATCCTCCGGCCGCTGCTCGCGGCGTACCCCGCGCTGCGCTTCCACCCCGCCACTCAGGTCGTAGCGATGGACGATCATCCGGCCCAAGCGGTCCGCCAGAAGAAGGACAACTCGATGAGCGTCTGCGCCCGGCTCTGCGCCGACGGAGCCGCCGACGGCTGGTGCTCGGCCGGTAACTCGGGCGCCATCCTGGCCGCGGCGCTCTTCCTGCAGGGCAGGGTGAGGGGCGTCGAACGCCCCGCATTGGGGACCGTGGTCCCGACCGCGACCGGCTTCAGCTATTTCCTCGACGTCGGCGCGAGCGTCGACAGCCGGCCCGAGTTTTTGGTCCAGGAGGCGCAGATGGGGACCGTGTACGCGCGCCAGATGATGGGCCGCGAGAATCCCCGCGTCGCGCTGCTCTCCAATGGCGAGGAGGCGTCCAAGGGCGACGCCCTGGTCAGAGATGTTTACCCGCGGCTCGAGAAGTCGGGCCTCAACTTCGTCGGCAACGTGGAGGGCAAGGATCTCCTCGCCGGTAAGGCGGACGTCGTCGTCGCCGACGGCTTCGTCGGCAACGTGGCGATCAAGATGATGGAGGCGACCGCCGACTTCCTCTTTCGGACCCTGCGCGACGAACTGCCGAAATCGCCGCTCGGTTTACTGGGCGGTGTGCTGATCCGCGGCCGGGTCGCGAAGATTCGGGCTAGGATCGACTGGCGGGAGTTCGGCGGAGCCCCACTGCTCGGCATCGACGGCGTGGCCGTCGTCGCCCACGGCCGGTCCGACGCCCGAGCCATCAAGAACGCGATCCGGGTCACCAAGGAGGCCGCGGAGCAGGATCTCGTCGGCAAGATCAAAGAGGCGGTTGGTAAGCGATGACCAGGGAGGGCAAGAGGCGGCGGGTGGTTGTCACCGGGATGGGGACAGTGAACCCGCTCGGCTCGACACTGGAGGACTACTGGCACGGTCTGATCGAGGGCCGCTCGACGGCCAGGACGGTCGAGCGCTATCCGACCGACCGGCTCGGCACCAAGTTCGCCTGCCTGGTCGACGGCTTCGACCCGGCCGTCTACATGGACCGGCGCGTCGCCCAGCGCAACGCCCGCTTCACCCAGATCGCGGTCGCCTCGGCCCGAATGGCACTCGATGACTCGGGTCTCGATGTCGGCAAGGAGGACGCCTTCCGGGTGGGCGTCGAGATGGGAACCGGGATCGGCGGGTTCACGGAGATGGCGGAGGGAGCCCACAACTTCTACGCGGGCGGCCGCAACAACCCGCTGCTGGCGCCGATGATCATCCCCAACATGGCCGCCGGGCAGATCGCCATGAGCTTCGGCCTGAAGGGCCCCAACTCGACCATCACGACCGCCTGCGCCGCCTCCACCCAGAGCATCGGCACGGCCGCGCGGACCATCGAGTTCGGCGACGCCGACGTGATGCTTGCGGGCGGCACCGAAGCCAGCCTCAACCCGTTCGGTATCGGTGCCTTCAATGCGATCAGGGCGCTCAGCACGCGCAACGACGATCCCGAGCACGCGAGCCGTCCCTTTGACAAGGACCGCGATGGTTTCGTGCCCGGCGAGGGCGCGGCGGTGCTGGTCCTCGAGGCGCTCGACCACGCGGCTGCGCGGGGCGCCCGCATCTATGGTGAAGTCATCGGCTTCGGCGTCACGGACGACGCCTTCCACGCGGTCGCTCCCGACCCGACGGGCGAGGGGCCCGCGCGCTGCATGACCAACGCCCTCAACAACGCCGGCATCCAGCCCGAGGACGTCGACTACGTCAACGCCCATGGGACGTCGACGCCGCTCAATGACGCGGCGGAGACGCGGGCGTTGAAGATGGCCCTCGGCAAGCACGCCTACAAGGTGGCGATCAGCTCCACCAAGTCGATGATCGGGCACCTGCTCGGTGCAGCCGGTGCGGTGGAGGCGATCGCGGTCCTGCTGACGATCACCCGCGGCTTAATCCACCCGACCATCAACTACGAGACGCCCGATCCCGAGTGCGACCTCGACTACGTGCCCAACCGGGCGCGCAAGCTCGACGTCCGTATCGCGATCTCCAACGGCTTCGGGTTCGGCGGTCAGAACGCGACCGCCGTCTTCAAGCGCTACGAAGAATAGGAATGTAAAACGTGGAACCACAAGACCCCAACGAGCCGAACGACCCGATCGCACCGCAAGATCCCAACATCGGAACGATCCTTCCGAAACAGCTCCTCGAGGAGATGCAGACCTCCTACATGGAGTACGCGATGTCGGTCATCATCAGCCGGGCCCTCCCGGATGTGCGTGACGGGCTCAAGCCGGTCCAGCGCCGGATCCTCTACGCCATGTTTGGCGAGGGTGCCACTGCCGGGTCGCGCTACAAGAAGTGCGCCGCCTTCGTGGGCCAGGTGATGAAGCTCTACCACCCACACGGCGACGTGTCCATTTATGACGCGATGGTCCGGATGGCGCAGCCGTTTTCGCTCCGCTACCCGCTGGTCGACGGCCAGGGCAACTTCGGGTCGGTCGACGGCGATCCTCCGGCGGCCATGCGGTACACCGAGTCCCGCCTCTCGCGGATCTCGGACGAGATGCTCGCCGACATCAACAAGAACACGGTCGACTTCGAGGAGAACTACGACGGCACCGAGCAGCAGCCGACGGCCCTGCCGGCGCGCATCCCCAACCTCCTGATCAACGGTGCGACCGGCATCGCGGTCGGCATGACGACCAACATCCCGCCCCACAACCTGCGTGAGGTCGTGGCCGGCGTGAACCACCTGATCGACAATCCCGACGCCACCTCAGAAGACCTCAACAGCTTCATCAAGGGTCCTGACTTCCCGACCGGCGGCATCATCATGGGCACCGAGGGCATCCGCTCGGCCTACGCCACCGGTCACGGCCGGATCATCGTGCGCGCTCGCCATCGCTTCGAGGAAGCCGCCAACGGCAGGGAGCGGATCATCATCTACGAGCTCCCGTACGCGGTCAACAAGGCAAACCTGGTGGCGAAGATCGCCGAGCTTGTCTCCGACCGCAAGCTCGACGGGATCGCCGACCTCACCGACGAGTCAGACCGTGACGGCATGCGGATCGTCATCGAGCTTAAGCGCGACGCGCGGCCCTTCACCGTGCTCAACAACCTCTACAAGCACACCTCGCTGCAGCAGACCTTCGGCGTGATAATGCTGGCCCTGGTCGACAACCGGCCGGTGGTGCTGGGCCTGAAGCAGGTCCTCCAGCACTTCATCGACCACCGCCGCAACGTCATCCTGCGGCGCACCCGCTACGACCTCGAACAGGCGCAGGAGCGAGCCCACATCCTGGAGGGCTTTAAGATCGCCCTCGATCACCTCGACGAGGTGATCGCAACCATTCGCGCGGCCGCCGACGGCGAGGCCGCCAGCACCGCCCTGCAGGAGAAGTTCGGTCTCACCGACCGGCAGGCAAAGGCGATCCTCGACATGACCCTTCGCCGCCTCACCCAGCTGGAGCGGAACAAGATCGAGCAGGAGTACGAGGAGGTTATCAAGCTGATCGCCTACCTGGAGTCGATCCTGGCCTCCGACCAGAAGGTGCGCATGCTGATCCAGGAAGAGATGAATGAGATCGCCAAGAAGTACGGCGACGATCGCCGGAGCGAGATCTCACCCGATGCGGCGCTCGACCTGACCGCCGAGGACCTGATCCCGAAGGAAGAGGTGGTCGTCACCCTCACCCACCGCGGCTACATCAAGCGGCAGCCTTCGAGCACCTTCCGCTCCCAGAGGCGGGGCGGCGTCGGGCTCCGGGGAGCCAAGCCCCAGGCCGCTGGTGACGCGCCGACCGGCACCCGCGAAACGGACTACGCGGAGCACCTGCTGATCACCCACACGCACGCGTCGATGCTCTTCTTCACGCAGGCGGGCCGCGTCTTCCAGCTGCGCGTTCACGAGATCCCCGACCGCGAGCGGCAGGCGAAGGGCATACCGGTCAACAACCTCATCGACATCACCACCGGAGAGCGGATCAGCGCGGTCTTCGTCCGCCCGGAGGAAGAGACCGACGCCCGCTTCATGCTCATGGTCACCAGCCAGGGCAACATCAAGAAGACGGCGATGAAGGAGTACGCCAACGTCCGTCGCAACGGGCTCATCGCGATCAAGCTGCAGCAGGATGACGAGCTGAACTGGGTCGCACCGACTTCGGGAGAGGACGACGTCATCATCGCCAGCCGGCTGGGCAAGGCGAACCGCTTCAGCGAGACGGAAGTGCGTGCGATGGGTCGCGACACACAGGGCGTCATCGGGATGCGGCTTCGTTCCGGCGACAGCGTCGCCGGGATGGTCGCCGTGCACGGCGACGAGGGCGACCTGCTGGTGATCACCGAACGCGGATTTGGCAAGCGCACCCCGATCGCGGAGTATCCGCACCACCACCGCGCAGGCCAGGGCGTCTACACCCTCCAGGTGAACGACAGGGTCGGCCCGCTGGTTTCTCTGCGGCTGATCACCGACCCGGAGGAAGAAGTGCTCCTGATCACCGCCAGCGGGATGGTGTTGCGCACGATGGCGCAGGACATCCGGCAGATCGGCCGGCAGACGATGGGAGTCATCGTGATGCGCCTGCAGCCGGACGACAAGGTGGTGGCCATCGCGCCCGTCGGCCTCGACGACGAAGCCGAATAATCACCCACTTGAACGCCTTGGGTTGGGCCGGTGTCGGAATGGCCGTCGCCGGCCTCTTGTTGATTGCGATCGAGTTGGCGTTGGTGCTGCCGCGCATCATTCGCTTGACAAAGCGGCTCAGGGAACTGAATCTGCTGCTCGAGAATAATTCGCAGCTCACGCAAGATGAACTACAACTCCTGCAGCAGGCACACTCGGAAACGCAGTCACTACTCCGACCTTACCGTCGGCTGCGTCGGTGGATGCTCCATCCGCTCACCCTGGCTCTGTTTGCGTCCTATCGCCGCCGCGCGGCCGCCCGCCGGAGCGTTTCACCGGTTCGCTGAGTGATCGAATCCCGGGCTGACGACCAGCTCGACGAGGCTACGCGCGCGGCCATCAACGCGCTTCCTGAAGGGCCACGCTCAGCTCTGCTCCGTTGGCATTCGGCGCTGCGCCAGGAGCTCGCCGAAGCCCGCCGCGGGCAGCGCACGAAAAGCGAGGCGGCCGGCTCCGAGGCTGACCTGGAACGGGAGAGAACGCGCGTCGCGCGCGAGCTCCACGACACCATCGGAGGCGACCTCGCAGCGTCGGTGGCTCTCTTCAAGTTCTATTTCGAGCACCCGTCCGGGCGCGGCTCGAAGGAGGAGGTCCTCACCAACATCTACGAGGTGCTGCAGACAACGCTGCAGAACCTGCGCGGAATGCTTCGCTCGCTTCGCTCGCGCGAGGTCGGTCCGGCCGGGTTGGTCGGCGAGCTGCGGGATATGGCGACCGCCTATCAGCGGTTCCACGGCCTCGACGTCCTGCTCCAGGTCAGCGGTGACGAGGAGGGACTCAGCCCGGCGCACCAGGAGGTCGTCTTCCAGGTGGTCCGGGAGGCGCTCAGCAACGTCCGCCGCCACGCCCAGTCGGGCACCTGCCTGGTCACCTGCAACTTCGCCGAGCAGCCCTTCTCGGTCTCCATCAAGGACTGGGGGACCGGGATCATCACCCAGAACACAGATGGCTTCGGACTGGTCGGGATGCGTGAGCGTGCGGCCGGGATCGGCGGACGAATGCAGGTCGGCAGCGCGCCCGGCCGCGGTACCACCATCTTCCTCTACGGTCCTCAGCCAACCCTCGACTCGTCGCCCTAACCCCTCCCCGCGAGGGTGACCGGCGAGGAGTCGGTTCGCCTTTCCTCGAGCAGGTCGGCGACCTGGCCGGCCGAGCGCAGATTCAGCTTCCGGAGCACGCTGCCGATGGCCTCCTGCGCGGCACTGCGGTCGATCCGCAGCGCCCGTGCGATCTCCGCGCCGGAAAGGCCCTCGCCAAGCAGGTAGGCGACCATCCGCTCGGCTCGGGTCAACGCACGGAGCGGGTCGATGGCCGCCGCGACGAAAGCCGTCAGCGTCACAGCGATGGCGGTGATGTAGTTGAGGTCCTCCTCCTCGTACCAGTGGGGGGCACGGACACCGAGTATCAGGAGCCCGGTCGGTCGCAGACCGGGTTCGTTGACGGGTGCATAGAGGATCGTGGGCCAGTCCAGCTCCCAGTCCTCGACGCCGCCCGCCGGGGTGGTATGGATGGTGGAGATGGTGACCGCCCGTCGCTCGTAGAGCGCCCTCCGAGCCAACGGCGTGAGCTCCTGGACCTGGCGTTGGGCGGGTTCGACCGCCTTCCCGTCCCCAGGCCCTTCAGCCAGGATGAGGAGCCGGCCCGAGCGTAGGCCGGCCAGCTGCCAGCGGTCCTGGCGGACCATCGCCAGGGCGGCGTCGAGTCGCTTGACGGTGTCTCGTATGCGCGGTTTCGTCTTCATGCGCCGAGGCTAGAAGCGGCCACCGATCCCGGTCCTCAGGGCCCGGTCAGGCACTTGTCAAATTCTCTTGAAAAAGGGTGTACGGTCGGCCGCGTGGGGGCAGCGGGGGCACGGATCCTGGTGGTCGAAGACGACCCGGACCTGGCGTTGCTGTCGATGGGCGTCCTCCAGCGAGCGGGCTACGAGGTGATGGTCGCCCACACCGGCGCCGAGGGCATCCGGATCTCGCGCGAGCACTTGCCCGACCTGACCATCCTCGACTTCGAGCTGCCCGACATGGACGCGATCGAGGTCCTCGACCTGATCCGCGACGGCGCTGATCGAGCTCCCAATCCGGTGCTCATCCTCACCGGCGCCCGGCATGGCGCGAGCGACCAGATCCGTGGACTCGAGCACGGCGCGACCGACTACCTGGCCAAGGGCATCGACCGCGCAATCTTCCTGGCTCGGGTCAAGACAGCCCTGCGTGAGCACCGTGGCGAGGAGGGCGCCATCCGCCGCGGGGCCCTCCTGATCGACTCGCGGGCGGGAACCGTACAGCTCGACGGCCGGCCTCTTCATCTCGACCGGAAGCCAATGCTCCTCCTCTATCAGCTGGCCAAGCAGGAGGGTGCCGTGCTCACTCGGGAGGAGCTCCTGAGACTGGTGTGGAGCAGCAGCTACGAAGGGTTCGAGCGATCCGTCGACCAGGCCGTCTACGCGGCGCGGAAGGCTCTAGGCGATCCTCACTGGATTCAGACCATCGCCGGGTTCGGCTACCGGTTCCACACTCTTCGCTGAGGACATGGCGGCCGGGACGAGGACCGTGAACACGGCGCCCGGCTTGGACCCGCCCTCGTAGATCAGCTGCCCACCATGCTCGCGGACCACGCCGAAGGCAGTGAAAAGACCCATCCCGGTTCCCTTCGGCTTCGTCGTGTAGTGGGGCTCGAAAAGGTGGTCGCGATGCTGCTCGGAGATCCCCGCGCCGGTGTCGGCGACCGAGAGCGTGGCCCAGCCGCCGCGCCGGGTCCCGGTTGACAGCTTCACCGATCCGCCATGCCCCAACGCCTGGAGGGCATTGATGACGAGCTCGGTAACCACCTCGCGGAGCATTGCCGGGTCGCCAATCGCAAGCACGGGCCGAACTTGGCCGGCCACCTCGACCTTCGTCCGCTGGGCGGCGGCCAGACCGCGAACCATCCCGGCCGCGCCGATGGCGATCTCGGTCAGATTGACGGGGTCAGCGGCGATCTCGACCCGCGGGCTTGCGCTCGCCGAGATCCGGTCAAGCATCTGAAGAGCCACATCGGTCGAGGCCTTGGCGCCGACGGCTCTCGCACGAGCTTGCGATCCGAGACGCATCTCGAGAACGTCCTCGACGTATCCCTTCGAGATGGCGAGCTGGTGCCGCAGGCTGTGAACGACGCCCTCCAAGGCACGGGAGTAGCCGAGATGCCGATGGCTGTCCGCGACCTGGGCCTCAAGTGCTGCCCGGGACCTGCGCTCGGCCAGGGTTTCGGTCAAGGTGACCGATAGGAGTGCCACAACAACCGCGAGGAGATAACCGCGCGGTGAACCATCCATCACGCCGTAGATGAGTGTCGCGGCCAAGGCGAAATAGATGAAAGCAGCGACGAATGAACGCGAAAAGACCGCTTCGGCGGTCTTCCGGATGGGTTCGTCAGTGAGGACGGCAAGCTCAACTAGGTTCACGACCCAATTGGCAAGAGTCATTGTGATCGCCACAAGGGCCAGGCCGACAAC
>JALZAP010000035.1:0-5633 GCA_030948245.1 Candidatus Dormiibacterota bacterium
GCTCAATGCCTTCGACCTGATGCGCGACGTCCCGGAGGCGATCGAGCACCTCAAGCGCGGGCTGAGGGGCGAGAGCTTCGCCGGCGTCATCGAGCTCGCCGCCCTCGGGATCTGGGTGGAGTCGCGCTACAGCCCGATCCTCGACGATGCCGGGAAGGTGATCGGAATGAGCGGGATCGCGACCGATATCAGCGACAGGGTCAAGGGCGCGGTCGCGCGGGAGGAGAGCGACGCCAAATCTCGGCTGGTCGCGGTCGTGAACCACGAGGTGCGAACGCCACTCAACTCGATCCTCGGCTTCACCGAACTGCTCCTGAACGAGGGTGCGGGACCGCTCAACGAGAAGCAGAAGCGCTACGCCGGCAACGTCGAGGCGGCGGGTCGGCACCTTCTCGCGCTCGTCAACGACTCGCTCGACCTATCGCGGATGGCCGCCGGCAAGATGGACATGGAGATCCTCGAGCTGGAGCTGGCTCCCCTCCTCGACCAGGCGGCCGGCCAGATCCAGCCGCTCGCCGACTCACGCGGCCTCGAGGTCAGGGTGGACGCTGGGGGCCGCCCGTGGGTCAAGGCCGACCGCCGGCGGCTCCTCCAGGTGCTCTGGAACCTGCTCTCCAACGCGATCCGGCACACCTCAACCGGTGGCGTCATCACGATCTCCGCGCGAGCGGACGGCCTGGAGGCCCAGATCGCGGTCCACGACACCGGCATCGGCATCGAGGCCGACCAGCTGGAGCGGATCTTCGAGGAGTACGCCCAGGTCGAAGGACGGGGTGACGGCACCGGGCTGGGCCTGCCGGTCAGCCGCCGGCTGGCGAGGTTGATGAATGGCGACATCCGAGTGATAAGCGAAGTCGGCGTGGGAAGCACCTTCACGATCACCCTTCCTCGGGGCCATACTTCTACGGCCTAAATGCGGAACCGGGGGAAGGTCGTGATCATCGAGGACTCGCCCGACGAGGCGGAGCTTCTCGCGGCAGCGCTGTCCGACGAGGCGTTCGCGCCGGTACTTTGCGGCACTGCGGCGGAAGGCCTGGCGAGTGCGGCCGACGGGAGGCCGGTCGGCGTGATAATCGATTGGGGCCTGCCCGACCGGCCCGGTGTGGACGTCTGCCGGGAGCTGCGGGCCAAGGATCCGCTGCTGGCGATCATGTTCCTCTCCGGCAGGACCGACGAGGCGACCATCGCCAGGGCGCTTGACGCGGGCGCCGACGACTTCATCTCCAAACCTTTCCGGCGCACCGAGCTGATCGCCCGGCTGGAGGCACATGTAAGGAAGGCCAACGCGGCGATCCCGCTCATCCGGGGCGCGGCAAATGCGGCGCCGGCGACCACAGCTAACGGCCTCCGCTTCGGTGAGGTCGAGGTCGACCTGGCGGCCCGCGAGGTGCGCGTCGCCGGCGAAGCGGTCGGCCTGGGCCCGCTCGAGTTCAAGCTGGTCGAGTACCTCTGCCAGAACGCGGGTGTCGCCATCTCCCGCGACCAGATAATGAGCCAGGTCTACGGCTACGAGGCGGACATCTCGACCGAGCGGGTCGACCTGCTCGCCCGCCGGGTCCGCGCCAAGCTCGGCGAGGGGCCGTCGCGTGGCGGTCACCTGGTCGCGGTTCCCGGCTACGGCTACCGCTGGGAGCGGCGCCGCCGGGACGACGCGGCGACCGGCTGAGCCTCCCCGCCAGTTGGGGAGGCAGCCCGCGCAGCAGCCTGAGGGCGTGCCGAGCCCCACCCTACCGTTCGCGCAGGCTCCAGGGCCGCGCCTTCACGCCCGGCAACCCGCTGAAGACCATGTAGGCGGCCGTATCCGACTCCGCCCAGTAGGTGTGCTTCTCGCCCGGGTTGATGAGGAAGAGACCACCCGCGTCCACCACCCCGATATGGGTTCCGTCCGAGAAGTGGAGCGCCCCTTCGGTGACGATCACCGCCACCGGGATCGCGTTGCGGTGCTCTTGCACGTGCTGGCCGGGCGCCAGCCGGAGGCCGACGACGCGGATCGAGCCCGCGTCGCCGATAGCCTCCCAGCCTAGTGGCTTAGGGGCCACCCCTCACATACAGGGTCTGGCCGCTGACGAAGCCCGCCTCCTCGCTCGCCAGGTAGGCGACCGCGGCCGCGATGTCCTCCGGCTGGCCGATCCGCTGGACCGGGGTCTGGGAGGCGGCCCCCTGCTTGAACTGCTCGAAGTCCATCCCCATCCGCTCCGCCGTCTGCCTGGTCATCGCGGTCTCGATGAAGCCGGGCGCGACCGCGTTGACGGTTATGTTGTAGCGGCCGAGCTCGATCGCAAGGGTGCGGGCCATGCCCTGGAGGCCTGCCTTGGCGGTCGAGTAGTTGGTCTGGCCGCGGTTGCCGAGAGCCGAGGTCGAGCTCATGAAGACCATCCGCCCGTACTTCTGCGGGACCATCACCTTCTGGGCTTCGCGGGCGGCGAAAAAGGTTCCCTTGAGGTGGGTGTCGATGACGCCGTCCCAGTCCTCGTCGGTCATCTTGTAGATCAGGTTGTCACGGATGATCCCCGCGCAGCAGACCAGCACGTCGAGCCTGCCGAACGCGTCCACGGCGCCTTTTACCAGCTTCTCGACCGATTCCCGGTCGGTGACGTCGGCGGGGATCCCCTTCGCCTTGCCATGATCTCCCGCGATCTTCTCCGCCGTCTCGGCGGTCGTCTTCGGGTCCATGTCGGAGACCACCACCGCGGCGCCCTCGCTCGCCAGCCTCTCCGCCGTGGCGGCGCCGATGCCGCGGCCGCTCCCGGTGATCACGGCCACCTTGTCTTCGAATCTCTTCACCGCTTCTCCGCCTCCTTGAAATGGGGCAGCGACAGCTCGTCGCTGACCCGCTTGAACGCGACCTGGACCGGCATCCCGACGACGGGCTCAGCGACCTCGAGCCGGCCCATCATCCGGACACCTTCGACGAGCTCGACCAGACCCACCGTGAAGGGAAGCTCGGCACGGAACTCGTCACTCGTCCGGTGGACCGTGGTGAACGAGTAGACGGTCCCCCGGCCGCTGGCGGCGACCCATTCCAGCGACTCGGCCATGCAGTGCGGGCAGACAGCGCGGGGATAGAAGACGTGGCGGCCGCAGGCTGCGCAGCGCTGGATCCGCAGCTCGCCCGACCGGGCGCCGTCCCAGAAGGGCGCCGTGTCGCGGTCGGGGACCGGGTAGGGTCGCTCGCTCATACGCCGAGGACCACCGTCGCGCAGCTGCTGAGGACGCCGCCGGTGCCGTTGACGAGGGCCAGCCGGGCGTCGGGCACCTGCGCCTCTCCCCGCTCACCGCGGAGCTGCCGGGTCGCCTCGATGAGCAGGAAGATGCCGTACATCCCGGGATGACAGTAGGACAGGCCGCCGCCGTTGGTGTTGAGCGGGAATTCGCCGCCGGGCGCCGTTCGCTGTCCGGCGACGAAGGAGCCGCCCTCGCCGGGACCGCAGAAGCCGAGCGACTCGATGGTCTCGATCACAGTGATCGTGAAGGAGTCGTAGAGCTCGACCACGTCGAGCTCGGCGTGGCTCACGCCGGCCATGGCCATCGCGACGGGCCCGCTCAGGGCGGCCGGGGTGACGGTGAGGTCGGACATGCTGGCGATCGTCAAGTGGGTGTGCGCCTCGCCGTGGCCGAGGACCCAGACCGGCGGCTTGCGGGTCGAGGCGGCGACCGCCTCGGAGGTGACCACCACGGCGCCGCCGCCGTCGGTCACCAGGCAGCAGTCGAGCAGGTGGAGGGGCGACGAGATGAGCGGTGAAGCAAGCACGTCCGCGATCGTGATCGGGTCGCGGTAGTAGGCCTTCGGGTTCAGCGCCGCCCAGGCGCGCGTCGCGACCGCGACCTCGGCCAGCTGCTCGGACGTGGTGCCGTAGACGTGCATGTGGCGGGTTGCCGCCAGCGCATACGCCGCGACGGGCAGCGGCAACCCCCAGATCAGCTCGAACTGCCCCGGCCCGCGGACCTCGCCGGAGCGGGCGAGGGTCCGCGAGCGGAGCGAGCGCTGGGTCGAGCCATAGGTGATAAGAGCGACCTCGCAATGGCCGGCGCGGATCGCAGTGACGGCATGGCCGACGTGGGCGTCGAAGGAGGAGCCACCGATGTTGGTGGCGTCCGACCAGCGCGGCGTGATGCCGAGGTACTCGGCGATCGCCATCGTCGGGCTCCAGGCGTCGCCGCCCGCGCTGAACACGCCGTCCACGTCGTGAAGCGTCAAACCAGCCTCTTCGAGCGCGGCTCTGGCGGCCTGCGCCTGGAGCTGGAGCGGCGTTCGCTCGGGCCCGACCACGCCCAGGTCCGATTCGGCGACGCCGACGATCGCGCCGAGACGGGACCGCGTCAATTGATTATCACAAGCGCGTCACCAGCCAGGACGCCCTCACCGTCGGCGAGAACGAAGAGGGGGTTTATGTCGACCGCCGAGAGCCGGCTTCCGAGCTCGACCGCAACCTGGCCGAGGCGGACGAGGAACGCACCCGCCGCGTGCAGGTCGGCCCTCGGCATCCCCCGGGCGCCCTCCAGCACCGCTTTACCACGCAGCTCGCTGAGCATGTCGATGGCGTCGTCGAAGTCGATCGGCGGCATCCGCAGCACGAAGTCGTCGAGAACGTCGACGAAGATCCCACCCAGCCCGACCAGGAGCAGCGGTCCGAACTGGCGATCGGCGACGATGCCGGCGATCAGCTCCGCGACCGGGAAGATCTGGCGGGTCACCAGCACGCCGTCGATACGCGCGCCGGGTGCGTATCGGGCCGCGGCCGCGAGCACGTCCCGATAGGCGGTCGCGGCCTCCTCGGGAGTCAGCAGCTGGAGGCGGACCGCGCCCGCCTCGGTCTTGTGCGGGATGTCGGGCGAGCTCACCTTGACCACGACCGGGAAACCCGCCTCGCGAGCATGGCGCGCCGCTTCCAGGGGGCTGCGTGCGATCCGCTCGAGAGGGACCGGGATCCCGTAGCGGGCGAGCAGGCGCAGGCTCTCCCGCTCTGACAACGCTCCCCTGCCGGGAAGCTGGCCGAGCGGCTTGCGCGGCGTGGGGACGCCCTTGGTCAGCAGGCGGCGGCGGGTCTCGACGTAGCCCACGGCGGCGTCGAGCGCCTTGACGGCCAGGGTCATCCCGTTCGCGAAGTGAACCTGGTGGCGTAGCACGGCGTCCCGTCCGAACGCGGTGAGCTCGCCTCCCACGTAGGACGTCAGGTAGGTGGGGACCGGGCTGCTCCGGACAGCCTCGGCGACGGCGGCGAGTCGTGACTCGGTGCGTTCCGGGTCGAGCCCCTCGTCGCGGGGGGGGTCCCAGACGACCAGGACCGCGTCGAAGGCCGGGTCGGCCGCGATCGCAGCCAGCGAGCGGGGCAGGAGGGACATCTCCTGGACGATCAGCCCGGTGGTGTCGAGCGGGTTCTGGGGCGTCCCGAAGCCGGGCAGGATGTCGGCCAGCGCCGCCTTCGTGGCGGTGCCGAAGTCGGGCACCTCGAGCCGGGTGTCCTGGGCGAGGTCGGCAAGGACGCCGCAGGCGCCGCCGGAAGCGGTCAGCATCGCCACCCGGCGACCCCCGGGAAGCCGCTCGCCGGCGAGCAGGGCGCAGGTCTCGACGAGCTCTTCGATACTGCCGACGCGGACGATGCCCTTCTGCCTGAAGACGGCGTCGATGACCC
>JALZAP010000035.1:5643-6128 GCA_030948245.1 Candidatus Dormiibacterota bacterium
TGACCCGGTCTTCGACGGCCAGCGCCCCGGTGTGGGCGACCGCGGAGCGCGCGCCGGCGGGCGAGCCGCCGACCTTCAGGACGACCAGGGGTTTGCCGAGCCGGAGCGCGCGGTCGGCCACCGCGAGGAACCGCCGAGGCGCACGGATGCCCTCCAGCAGCGCCCCCACGACGGCGGTCTCCGGGTCGTCGAGCAGGTGGTGGATGAAGTCGTTTGCATCGAGCATCGCCTCGTTGCCACTGGAGACCAGGTAGGAGAGTCCGATCGCGCGGTTCTGGGCCAGCCGGTGGAGATGGAGCAGCATCGCCCCGCTCTGGCTGATGAGCCCTACGCGCCCGGGGACCAACGGAGCCGGGACCAGGAGCGCGTGGGCGGCGATGCCGCTCCGGTAGTTGACGAAGCCAAGACAGTTCGGCCCCTGGATGACGATACCGTTCCGCTCGCATTGCTCGACCAGCGCGCGCTCGCGAGCCGCGCCCTCGGGA
>JALZAP010000035.1:6138-9951 GCA_030948245.1 Candidatus Dormiibacterota bacterium
AGCCGGCGGTGAGCAGGACGGCGCTGCCGGCGCCGGCGGCGGCGAGGTCGTCGATCACCCCCGGCACGGCTTCGGTCGGCGTCAGCACGTAGGCGCAGTCGACCGGCTCCCCGATCGCGCTGACGGAGGGATGGCAGGGCTGGCCGAACTGCGTGGTATGGCGCGGGTTGACGAGATGAAGCCGGCCCCGGTAGCCGTGGCTGCGCAGGTTGCCGACCAGGGCCGCGCTCCAGGCGGAACCTTCGGTGGCGCCGACAAGGGCTATGGACGCGGGGTTGAGCATCGCCTCGATCCGCGCCTGCCGCGTCGAGGCCACCTCCACCAGTTGATTATTTCAGTACCCTCAAGGCCCCCTATGGGTACCCCATTGAAAGGACCGCTCGAGGGGCTCCGCGTGCTCGACCTGACGAGGGTGCTGGTCGGACCCTTCGCGAGCATGCTGCTGGGCGACCTCGGAGCGGAGGTGATCAAGGTCGAGCGACCGGGCGAGGGCGACGAGACGCGCCACGTCGAACCGCTCAAGGACGGTGAGAGCCACTACTTCCTGGCCGTCAACCGCAACAAGCTGGGGATCGCCGTCGATATGAAGCAGCCCGCCGGCCGGGAGGTCATCGTCGAGCTGGCCCGCCGCTCGGACGTCTTCCTGGAAAACTTCCGGCCCGGCGTCGCCAAGCGCCTGGGCCTCGGCTACGAGACGCTCCGGGAGATCAACCCGAGGATCGTCTACTGCTCGATCAGCGCCTTCGGCCAGACCGGTCCTTACGCCTCACGCTCGGCGCTCGACATCGCGATCCAGGCGATGAGCGGGGTGATGAGCATCACCGGCGACGCGGACGGGCCGCCGACCCGGATGGGCCTGCCGATGGCCGACCTCTGCGGAGGCCTCTACGCCGTCGCCGGGGTGCTCAGCGGCGTCTACGAGCGGCAGCGGACAGGCCACGGCCAGTTCATCGACTTCTCGATGCTGGACGGCATGGTCGGCATGCTGATGTACATGGCGACGCGGGTCTTCATGACCGGCGAGGACTCGCCCAAGATCGGCACCGGCCACTACGGGATCGTTCCCTACGGTGCCTTCCCCGCCAGCGACGGCTACCTCGTCATCGCCAACATCGGGGAGATGTTCTGGCCCAAGATCTGCGCCGCGATCGGCCGGCCCGAGCTCGCTGACGATCCGCGCTACGACAGCAACCCCAAGCGCGTCGCCCGGCGCTCCGAGGTGAACGCCCTCCTGAAGGAGGTGCTGGCGACCAAGACCGTGGTCGAATGGGATGCAATCCTCGAGCAGCACGACGTCCCCCACGCCCCGATCCTCCAGGTCAGCGAGGTGCTGGCCAACCCCCAGGTTCGGGCGCGGGGCATGGTCGGCGAGTTCGAGCATCCCCGGCTGGGCCGGTTTCCCGCCCTCGGCCGGGCGATCCGCTTTCCCGACCACGAGGGCGCGCCGATCAAGGCGCCGCCGCTGCTCGGAGAGGACGACGAGCAGGTCCTCGGCGAGCTGCTCGGCTACTCCGCGGAGCGGATCGCCGAGCTGCGCCGGACCGGCGTCATCGGTGCGAGCGAGGCGGGTCGGGCGACCAGCTCTCCCGGCGAGCCTTCGGGTTCCGCTTGAGGTAGAGGACGATCGAGCCGGCCTTCAGCCAGGTGCGGCCGCGATCGATGTAGCCGTCCAGCCGGCCTTCCTGGACGATCCTGCGGAGCTCCCATTTGATCCGGCCTCGGCCGGTTTCGACCGGCTCGCTGACGTCGCCCGCGCCGTGGAGCAGCTCGACCGCCTCGTAGCCGTTGCTGTACGCCTCCTGGACCCGCTGGGCCGCGAGGTCCACCGCGGTCAGCACGTCGTGACCGTGGAGGTCGACGCTCAGCGTGCGCAGCTGGTCACGCTCCCTTGGCAGCGGGAGCCCGCTTGCGCCGCCGGGCCGGCGCCATCAGGCCCTTCAGCTCCCGTTCGAAGGCGCTGACCACGCGCCCGGGGTCGGGGACCAACCCCGCGTCCGCTCCGACGCCGACCATCACCCCACCGTTGTAGCTGAGAATGCTGAGGCCGAGGCCGAGGTGGCCGGACAGGGGGACCCAGAACATGCAGCTCGCGATCCGCCGCCCCGCCAGGTAGAGCGGCTCCTTCGGACCGGGCACGTTGGTCATCACGACGCTCGCCTTGCTGCCGAAGAACTCGATCGCCGGAGGATGGATCTGACGCGGGACGATCCCGAGCGCGGTCAGCACGCCGAAGCTGACGATCGCCTCCGAGGACGCCTTGATCTCGCCCATCCGGACCTTCAGCTCGGCGAGCCGGCGAAGCGGACCTTCGATCGATATCGGCAGTGGCACAAAGACGAGACCGAAGCTGTTGCCGAGCTCGAGGCCGCGCTCGATCGACCGCAGGTTGACGGGGACGGCGGCTCTGATCTCGAGCTCGTCGACGGGCTCGCCCCGCTCCTCCAGATACTCGCGAAGGGCACCCGTGACCGCCGCGATCAGCACGTCGTTGACGGTCGCGCCGTGGCGGGCGCCGGCCGCCTTGATCTTCTCCAGCGGAATCGTCTCCGACCAGGCAGCCCGCTTGGTGACGCCGAGCGGACCCTTCAGCACGGTCTTCGGGTCGGGCGGGAGGAGGACCAGCCGCTGCAGGGTGTCGGCGACCGAGAAGCCACCCTGGGCGAGCTCGACCAGCACGAGCGGATTCGCCAGCAGCGAAGCTGCGGCGCCCAACGGCGCGGCCAGCCGGGAGCCGGAGGGAACCGGGAGCCGGATCGGAGCTGCGCGACCCGGCCGCGCGCTGGTGTCGGTCAGCGAGAGGAGGAGTTGAATCAGCGCGATCCCGTCGGCGATGCAGTGGTGGAGCCGGGAAAGGAAGACCGAGCCTCCCTGGTAGCCCTCCACGACATGGAACTGCCAGCGCGGCTTGCTCATGTCGAGCGGGGTGCTCATCAGGTCGCCGACCAGTTCCTGGAGGGTGGACTGGTCGCCTGGCGCCGGGAGCGCGACGCGGTGCAGGTGGGCGTCGATGTCGAAGCGATCGTCGTCGACCCAGCGCGGCGGTCCGATCCCGAAGGGGGCCTCGACCACCCGCTGGCGGAAGCGATCGAAGACGAGCAGTCGCTTCTCGAGGAGGGAGCGTACGCGGCGATGGTCGAGGGGCTCCTCGAAGACGAGCATCCCGGTGACCATCATCAGGTTGGTCGGGTCTTCCATCCGGAGCCAGGCCGCGTCGACATTGGACAGTGGCCCACCCATCAAGGCAAGAGTATCGCGGCCCTGCCGGAACCCCGCCTGCACCGCAAGAAGAGCCGTGTCCCGAACGTTGAGCGGGCATGGATGAACTCCTCCAAGCAGCCGGTCGGAGCATCACGCTCCGGCGCGCCACCCAACGCTGGGTCGAATATGCCCTCGCCATGTGGATCGTCGCCCTCGCCGTGCTCACCCTGTCGAAGTGGCAGGACTGGAACCTGACAACGGTCGTCGTGTCGCTGATCCTGCTCGGCGTCGCCTTCGCCGGCATCGCCATCGTTCACAACCTCCGCTTCATCGAGTCGGCCCGGCGCGAGCGGGTGCTGGCCCGTCGGCAGGACCACGAGACCGCCAAGCGCGCCCGCGCATCGGCTGATTGACAGGGGCGGCGGCGCCGGTCTAGTGTCGCCGGGACTCTCCTCCCGGCTTCGCGGCGTTTAAGGATCCATTCGGAACAAAGGAGTCCCATTGCGGTCGGCCGTCGTTTGCCTCCCCACCTTTAACGAGGCCGAGAACATCGAGCTCGTCATCGACGGCCTCTTTGCCGCCGACGAGACGCTCCACGTCCTCGTGGTCGACGAC
>JALZAP010000310.1 GCA_030948245.1 Candidatus Dormiibacterota bacterium
CGCGGTGTCGACGTCGGCGAAGAGCGTGGGCTCCACGAAGAAGCCCTTGTCGAACTGCGCCGGCCGGCCGCCGCCCACGACCACTCGGGCACCCTCCGCCTTGCCCTTCTCGATGTACCCGAGGACGCGCTCCAGTTGTCTCTCGCTGATCATCGGTCCGGCCATGGTCCCGGGGTCGAACGGGTCGCCGGGCTGCATGAACGCCAGCATTCCCACGGCCGCCTCCAGAAACTGGTCCATCTTGCTGCGATGCACCAGCGCCCGGGTGGCGGCGGCGCAGTACTGGCCGCTGGTGCCGAACGTGATCATTCCCGCGGAGAGGGCGCCGCCCAGGTTGATGTCGCCGTCCTCGAAGACGATGTTGGCGGACTTGCCGCCGAGCTCGAGAACGGTGCGCTTGAGGCCCTCCGCCGCCATCGCCGCGATCCGCCACCCGGTCGCGGTCCCGCCGGTGAAGGAGATGGCGTCGCCGCCCTCGTGCTTGACCAGCGGCTCGCCGCACTCGGGGCCGAGCCCGCTGATGACGTTGACCACGCCAGCCGGGATCCCCGCCTCGTGGGCCAGCTCGGCCAGGCGCAGGGTCGACGCGGCGCCGATCTCCGACGGCTTGACGACAGCGGTGTTGCCGGCCGCCAGCGCGGGCGCCACCTTGGCGCCGTAGAGGTAGATGGGCGCGTTCCAGGCGGTGATGCAGGCGACCACCCCCAGCGGCTCGCGGAGGGTGTAGTCGAGGGCGTTGTTGGGGTACACCGGCAGCACCTCGCCGACGGCCTTGTCGACCAGGCCGGCGTAGTACTCGAAGAAGTCAGCCGTCATCTCGGGACCGAGGATCCAACCGCCCGACAGCGCGATCGGCATGCCCACGTCGATCGTCTGGAGCTTGCCCAGCTCGTCCTTGTGCTCGTCGATCAGGCGCGCGTAGGCGAGGAGCAGACGGCGGCGGTCGCGCACATTGAGCCCACCCCACTCACCCTCGAGCGCCTTCTGCGCCGCGGCCACGGCGGCGTCGACGTCCTTGGCGTCACCCAACGCGGTCTGACCGACGACCTGGCCGTTGCCGGGGAAGACCTGGTCCTGGGTCCGGCCCGATAGCGGGTCCCGGATCTCGCCGTCGATGAAGACCTTGCCGGAGTGGTAGGAAAGGTCGGCCAGCGCGGCCTCGGTTGCCGCCAGCGATGATGTCGCCGTTTTGCTCATTGGGAAGACCTCCGCAATACGCCTAGATGTGGCCGCATATATCCCCGCGTTGGTGAGGGTCAAATCGCGCGCTGGGCCTCGGCCCAGTATGGGTCGCGCAGCTTGCGCTTGTAGAGCTTGCCGTTGGGGTCGCGGGGCAGCGACTCAACGAAGTCAACGGTCTTCGGCAGCTTGTATCCCGCCATCCGCGGGCGGCAGAAATCGAGGATCTCGGCCTCCAGCTCGGGACCTGGGACCACGCCGTCGGCGGGCTCGACCACCGCCTTGACCTGCTCGCCCCACTCGGAGTCGGGGATGCCGAAGACGGCGACGTCGGCGATCTTGGGGAAGCCGACCATCTCCGACTCGATCTCGGCGGGGTAAATGTTGACGCCGCCGCTGATGATCATGTCCGCCTTTCGGTCACTGAGGAAGAGGAACCCGTCCTCGGTCAGGTAGCCGATGTCGCCGACGGTGAAGAAGCCGTCGTGCCGGGTGTCACGGGTCTTATCGCGGTCCCGGTGGTACTCGAAGTCCGCCTGCGTCAACGACATCCAGACCTCGCCGACCTGGCCTGGCGGGCAGGGGTTGCCGTCGTCGTCCTCGATCCGGACCTCGGCGCCGGCCCAGGCGTTGCCGACCGTTCCCGGGTGCTCCAGCCAGTCGCCCGGGGTGGCGATGGTGCCGCCGCCTTCGGTGGCGGCGTAGTACTCGTAGACCACCGGGCCCCACCACTCCAGCATCCGGCGCTTGACGTCGACCGGGCACGGCGCGGCCGAGTGGATGACGTGGCGCAGCGAGCTGACGTCGTACTGCCGGCGCTTCTCCTCAGGCAGGTTCAGCATCCGGGTGAAATGCGTCGGCACCATGTGGCTGGTGGTGACCCGGTGCCGGTCAATGTTCTCCAGGGTCAGCTCCGGGCTCCAGCGGTCCATCAGCACCACCGAGTGGCCGGAGTGCAGCGACATCGTGGTGAAGACCATCACCGCGGTGTGGTAAAGCGGTGAGCTGGTCAGGTGGACGTTGTCGCCGTGGGGCTGGATGCCGAAGAGGCCGAGGAAGCCGGTGTAGAGCTCGGCCATGATGTCGGGGTCGATGTCGGCCAGCTTGCGACGCACTCCGCGGGGGCGGCCGGTGGTGCCGGAGGTGTAGTGCATGGTGTTGCCGGCGCGGCGGTCATCGGGCCGCTCCGTCGGCTGGCCCTCGGTCAGCGCGCTGTACGGCTTGAAGCCGTCAACCGCGCCGGTGGTGAAGCACGCGGGTTTGGGGTCGAGGCCGGCGACCGCCTCGCGGCAGGCGTCGCCGAAGCGCTCCGAGCAGACCACGACCTTGGCCTCGGAGTTCTCCAGGATGAAGGCGATCTCGTTGCCGGTGAGGTGGTGATTGATGGGGGTGAGGTAGAAGCCGCCCTGCAGCGCCGCGGCGTAGAGCTCGATCATCGCCGGCTCGTTGGCCAGCACCGCGGCGACGACGTCGCCGTGCTCCAGTCCCAGCGACCGCAGACCGTGGACC
>JALZAP010000311.1 GCA_030948245.1 Candidatus Dormiibacterota bacterium
GCCAGGGGATCGGCAGCTCGACGCCCAGGATCTCCTTCCAGAGCCGGGCGAACAGTCCCTCCAGGACCTGGAACACATCCTCCTCGTCGTTGAAGGACATCTCCATGTCGAGCTGGGTGAACTCGGGCTGGCGGTCCGCCCGGAGGTCCTCGTCCCGGATGCAGTGGGCGATCTGGTAGTAGCGCTGGACGCCGGAGACCATCAGGAGCTGCTTGAACTGCTGGGGCGACTGGGGCAGGGCGTAGAACTCGCCGGGGTGGAGCCGGCTGGGTACCAGGAAGTCGCGCGCGCCCTCCGGTGTCGCCTTCATCAGGATCGGCGTCTCGACCTCCCAGAATTCGTTCTCGTCGTAGTAGGCGTGGATGACCTTGTTCAGCCGGTGGCGCGTCCCGAGCGCCTTCTGGAGGCGCTGCCGGCGGAGGTCGAGGTAGCGGTACTTGAGCCGGGAGATCTCGTCCGCCTCGCCTTCGGTCGAAAAGGGCGGCGTCTTGCTCGGGCTGAGAACCTCGACCGCGGTGGCGCCGACCTCTATCTCGCCAGTGCCGATCTTGGCGTTGACGTGGGCGGCGTCACGGAGCCGGACCGCCCCCGTGACGTGGATGACGTAATCGGCCCGCAGCTCGCCGGCCAGCTCGCTCGCCTCGGGCGCGGCCTCCGGGTTGAAGACGACCTGGACGATGCCCCAGCGGTCGCGGAGGTCGATGAAGACGAGGCCGCCGCCGTGGTCGCGCTGCTTGGCGACCCAGCCGTAGAGGTCGACCTCCCTGCCCGCGTCGGTGGCGCGGAGCAGGCCGCATTTCGGCGCCGAGTAGCCGCTCACCCCAGAGCCTCCGGCAGGTCGCGCCAGGTGACCTCCCGCTGCTCGCCGCCGGCCATCTCTTTCAGCTGGACGACCTGGCGTGAGGCCTCGTCGACGTTCATGAGCGCCACCCAGCGCGCGCCGACCCGGTTGGCCGCCTTCATCTTTGCTCCCAGGCTGCGCTCGGTGTAGTCGACCGCCGTGCTGCGCGCGATCCGGCACCGTCGCCCGACCTCGGCCAGGTTCTCCGGCGTGACGCCGTCACCGATGACGAGGACCTCGGCGGCAGCCGGGATGGGGATCGCGATGCCCTCCTCGCCGAGCATCGCGACGGTGCGGTCGAGCCCGCAGGCGAAGCCGACCGCCGGCGTCGCCGGCCAGCCGATGTCGGCGGCCAGGCCGTCGTAGCGGCCGCCGCCGCCGAGCGCGTTCTGCTGGCTGCCGATGGCGCCGTGCCAGAACTCGAACGCGGTCCGAGCGTAGTAGTCGAGGCCGCGCACGATCCGCGGGTTGACCGTGTAGTCGACGCCGGCCTGGTCGAGCAGCCGGCGAACGAGGGCGAAGGCCTCCCGGCACGCGTCGCACAGGTAGTCGCTGATCAGTGGTGCGTCCTGGAGCAGGTGCTGGTCCTCCTTCGAGTCGAGGACCCGGAGCGGGTTGCTGTCGAGCCGGCGCTGGCTGTCGTGGGAAAGCTGCCCGCGAAGTGGCTCCAGGAAGGCGATGAGCGCCTCGCGGTAGACGGGCCGGCAGGTGGCGTCGCCGATGCTGTTGAGCTGCAGGCTGACTCCCTTCAGGCCGAGCTCGCGGAACCAGGCAACGGCGACCTCGATGACCTCGGCGTCAAGCCCTGGAGAGTCGTCGCCGATCGCCTCCAGGTTGAACTGGTAGAGCTGGCGGTAGCGACCTGCCTGCGGCTTGTCGTGCCGGAACATGGGGCCGATGAGGTAGAGCCGGACGGGCTGCGGGCCCTGGTTCAGGTTGCCCTCGAAGTAGGCTCGCAGCGTGCCGGCGGTGCCCTCCGGGCGCAGGACCAGCCAGCGCTTGTCGCGGTCGTTGAACTTGTAGAGCTCCTTGGCGACGATGTCGGTCTCGCCCCCCACTCCTCGCTCGATCAGCTCCGCCGGTTCCAGGATCGGGGTCTCGATCTGCTGGTAGCCGAAGCGCTCCGCCACGCGTGCCGCGGCGCTTTCGGCAACCCGCCACGCCGCTCGCTCCAAGGGCAGGATGTCGCGGACGCCGCGAGTCGCGCGAATCGGCTGGCTGGGAGGCATCAAGCGATTCTACTGTTGAGTACCCATGGATCCCTTCCAGCGGATGACCGAGTGGTACCGTGCGGCGGAGGACGCCGGCCAGCCGCAGCCGGACGCCATGTCCCTGGCAACGGCTGCCGCGGACGGCATGCCCTCGGTGCGGATGGTGCTGCTCAAGAGCTGGAGCCCGCGCGGCTTCGTCTTCTTCACCAACCGGGAGTCACGGAAGGGCTCCGAGCTGGCCGCCAACCCGCGCGCGGCGCTGACGGTCTACTGGGGCGTTCTCGGCCGCTCGGTTCGTGCGGCCGGTCGCGTGTCGCGGGCGTCTCGCGCGGAGTCGCTCAACTACTGGGTCACCCGCCCGCGGGAGTCACAGGCGGCGGCCTGGGCCTCGGCCCAGTCGCACCCCATCGACTCACGGCAGGAGCTGGAGACGCGCTATCGCTCGATCCTGGACCGGTTCGCGGAGCGCCCGCTGCCGCTGCCCCCTTTCTGGGGCGGCTACCGCCTGCGTCCGGACTGGGTGGAGTTCTGGGAGCACCGCCCCAACCGTCTCCACGACCGCCTCCTCCTGAGGCGCCGGCGGGGCGGCTGGCGGGAGGAGATCCTCCAGCCCTAGCGGGAGGG
>JALZAP010000312.1 GCA_030948245.1 Candidatus Dormiibacterota bacterium
CTTCGGGATGGTGCCGGCGGCGGTGGCGGGTTACGACTTCGGTGCGATCCTCGACAGCGCCACCGGCATGGCCCACGCCTGTGCGGCCGACGTGCCAGCGGAGAAGAATCCCGGCGCCTGGCTGGGTGCCGTGATGGGCAGCCTGGCGAGCGAGCGCAAGCGCGACAAGCTGACACTGGTGCTCTCGCCCAAGATCAGCACCTTCGGCTACTGGGTCGAGCAGCTGATCGCAGAGTCGACCGGCAAGGAAGGACGCGGGATCGTCCCGATCGAGGGCGAGCCGCTGGGCCGGCCCGCCGACTACGGCGACGACCGCCTCTTCGTCTACGTCCGGATGACCGCCGATCCCGAGCACGATGGAGTCCGCGCACTGGAAGCGGCGGGACAGCCGGTTGTCACGCTGACCCTCCGTGACAAGGCAGAGATCGGGGGCGAGTTCCTGCGCTGGGAGATTGCGACCGCGATCGCCGGGTCGCTGCTGAAGATCAACGCCTTCGACCAGCCCAACGTCCAGGAGTCGAAGGACAACACCAAGAAGGTCCTTGCCGAGTTCGTCGCCAAGAAGCGACTGCCGGCTGCCGAGACGATGCCGGTCGACGCCGCCGGCCCCGAGCTGAAGGCACTGCTGGCCAAGCTGAAGGCGGGCCGGAGCTACTTCGCCATCATGTCCTACACCGCCCGGAACACGACCTCGGAGCGCTCCCTGGCGAGGATCCGGATCGCCGTCCGCGACTCCCACAAGGTGGCGACGACCTCGGGCTACGGGCCACGCTTCCTCCACTCGACCGGGCAGCTGCACAAGGGTGGACCGCCGGTCGGAGTCTTTCTCCAGGTCGTCCAGGAAGACGGCACCGACGTGCCGATCCCCGGTCAGCCCTACGGCTTCAGCGTGCTGAAGCAGGCCCAGGCGATCGGCGACCTGCAGTCGCTCAAGTCGCGCCGGCTGCCCGTCCTCCGCGTCAGCCTCGGCCGCAACCACACCAAGGGCTGGGCCGCGCTGGTGGCCGCCGTCGAGAGCGCCGCAAGCGCTCATTGAAAAAAACTTTGAAGGAAGGGCAGCGCATGGAGATGGCAATGATCGGCCTCGGCAGGATGGGCGGAAACATGGTCTCCCGCCTTCTCAAAGCCGGCCACCGGATGATCGCCTATGACCAGTCGGCAAAGGCCGTCGAGGCGAAGGTGGGGGAGGGCGCGGTCGGCGCGGCCAGCCTCCAGGAGCTGCCCGGCAAGTTCAGCGAGAAGCCGCGGGTCGTGTGGGTGATGGTGCCGGCCGGAGACCCGACGACGAAGACCATCGCCCAGCTCGGCAACGTGCTCGAGCCGGGCGACATCGTCATCGACGGCGGCAATACCAACTGGCAGCTCGCGATGAAGGACGCCGGGGGCCTCAAGGCGAAAGGGATCCACTACCTCGACGCCGGCACCAGCGGCGGCGTCTGGGGCCTCAAGAACGGCTACGGCCTGATGGTCGGCGGCGAGGACGCCGTCTTCGAGCACTGCAAGCCGCTGCTGAGCGCGCTCGCTCCGGCCGAGGGAGGCCTGGTCCACTGCGGGCCCGAGGGCTCTGGACACTTCGTGAAGATGGTCCACAACGGGATCGAGTACGGCCTCATGCAGGCCTACGGCGAGGGCTTCGAGATCCTCAAGAAGTCGAAGGCTTTCCCCGGGATGGACCTGCAGGCGATCGCAGATGCATGGCGGTACGGCACCGTGGTCCGCTCCTGGCTGCTCGATCTGATCGCGATCGGCCTCAAGGAAGATCCCGAGCTCGCCACCCTGACCGCCTACATCGAGGACACCGGGGAAGGGCGCTGGACGGTCCAGGCCGCGATCGACGAGGACGTGCCCGCCTTCACGATCACCCATTCGCTCTTCGAGCGCTTCCGTAGCCGCGACCCCAACTCCTTCTCCGACCGCGTGGTTGCCATGATGCGCAAGCAGTTCGGCGGTCACGCGGTCCGGCCCGCAGGCCATGGCTGAGGTCGCGGAGGCCCCCGCCCCCGCCGCGAATCCCCTGAGCGTGGGCCTCCACGAGTACCGGGTCATCGACCCGACGCTGATGGTCATCTTCGGCGCGACGGGCGACCTGGCCAATCGCAAGCTCCTTCCCGCGATCTACAACCTGGCCACGCAGAGGATCCTGCCGGCCGGCTTCGGTGTCGTCGGCGTGGCCCGGGACGATCGCTCCGACGCCGCCTTCCGGAAGCACGTCGCCGACTCGATCCGGCTCCATTCGCGCACCCAGCCGGTCAATGAGGCGGTCCTCAAGTCGCTCGTCGACGGCATGCGCTACCGGGCGCTGAACTTCGACGACACCGCCGGCTTCAAGAAGCTGGACCGCTTCCTCGACGAGGTCGCCGCCGAGCGCCACAACGGTGGCAACCGGATCTATTACTGCGCCACCCCGCCGCCGACCTTCCCACTCATCGTCCGCAACCTGGGAGCCGCCGGGATGGCGAAAGCGCCCAAGGGCTCTGATCGACGGATCCTGATCGAGAAGCCCTTTGGGACCGACCTCAAGTCGGCCAGGGCCCTCAACCTGGAGCTGGAGAGCGTATTCCACGAGGACCAGGTGTTCCGGATCGACCACTACCTCGGCAAGGAGACGGTCCAGAACATCGTCGCCTTCCGGTTCGCGAACTCGATCTTCGAGCCGGTCTGGAACAACCAGTT
>JALZAP010000313.1 GCA_030948245.1 Candidatus Dormiibacterota bacterium
GCCCGCCGCGCGGGCTCCGGAATGCGGGCGGGGATTATGTGATGGCTCTTGCCGGCGGTGTACTTGGCGTCATAGTCGTAGTCGGGATTCTCACTGAGGATCTCAAGGGTCGGAAGCACCTCCACCTCGGGCGTCGCGAGCACGCCGACAGTGATCTCGACGCCCGTGATGAAGCGCTGGGCGAGCACCCGGTAGTCGTAGCGGCCGGCGAGGACGATGGCGTCGGCGACCTCCTCCTCGCTGCGGGCGAGCGTATAGCCGACGCTCGAGCCCTGCCGGGTCGGCTTGACGACCAGCGGCAGACCGAGGCCGTCGACCAGCCGGGTGGGGAGGTCGCCCGGGATGCCCTCGCGGACGTCGTGCTCCTGGTAGGCCGGGATGGCCAGCCCTGCCTGTTCGAGGACGCGGCTCGACATCGCCTTGTCGATGCAGAGCGCGCTGGAGAGGACACCGCAGCCGGTGTACGGCAGCTTCAGCAGCTCGCACATCCCCTGCACGGTGCCGTCCTCGCCGAGGGGGCCGTGGAGGGCGATGAAGACGCAGTCGAAGCCACCGTTGATGAGGACTTCCCAGGTTCCCGCGCCAAAATCGAAGCCGGTCACCTGGTGACCGCGCTTGCCGAGCGCCGCCTCGACCTGGCCGCCGGAGTTGAGCGAGACCTCCCGCTCCGAGGAGCTGCCGCCCTTGAGCACCGCCACCTTCATCGCCCGATCATCTCCACTTCCGGCTCCAACGCGATGGCGAACCTCTCGGCTACGGCCGCCTGGGCACGTTCGATGAGGTTGCGGACGTCGGCAGCGGTCGCGTTGCCGGTGTTCTCGATGAAGTTGGAGTGCTTGGTGCTGATGATGGCGCCCCCCTCGCGGGCACCCTTCAACCCGGCCGCTTCGACCAGCCTCCCCGCCGAGTCGTCGGGAGGGTTCTTGAAGACACTGCCGCAGTTCTTGGACTTGATCGGCTGGGTGCGCAGCCGCTCGGCGGTCCAGCTCGCCATCTGCTTCCGCGCCGCCTCGCCGTCACCGGGCCGGAGCTGGAACCAGGCGCCCGTGATCAGCTCGTTCTTCAATCCGCCCTCTCGGAACGAAGAGGTGCGGTAGCCGAGGTCGAGTTCCTCCGGGTTCCACGTCACCCCATCGCCCTCCACCGAGACGAGCACCTCGCGGACCTCCGTCCCCCAGCAGCCGGCGTCCTGGTAGACGGCGCCACCGACAGTGCCGGGGATCCCGATCGCGAACTCGAAGCCGACGAGGTCGAGGTCCGCGGCAAGCCGGGCGAGCCGCATCATCTTTAGGCCGGCGCCGCCGAAGACGCGGTCGCCCTCCCGCCGGAAGCGCCGGTCCACGTCGCGGAGGACCAGACCTTCGACGCCGCCGTCGCTTATCAGCAGGTTGGTGCCGGCGCCGAAGACGCGGACCGGGATAGCGCGCTCGCGGGCGTCGCGGCGCAGCGCCGAAGGGTCGGCTGTCTCGACGAAGAAGTCGGCGGGACCGCCGATGTTGAAGGAGGTGTGGCGCGCCAGCGGATGCCCCTCCGCGACGGCGGGGAGCGAGCGCAGCCACTCGAGGTTGGAGCTACTGCGCCAGCTCATGGGGAATCTTCCAGATGTCACCCGCTCCCATGAAGAGGACCAGGTCGCCGGGCTGTACCAGGCCGTAGAGGTCGTCCTTGACGGTGTCGAAATGCGGCGCGAAGCGGGCGCCGGGGACCTTCTCGGCGAGCCTGATGCCGGAAACCCCGTTCGGCTCCTCCCCCGCCGAATAGACCTCGGTGACGACCGCCTCGTCCGCCTCCGCGATCGCCGCCGCGAACTCGTCGAGCAGCGCCGCGAGCCGGGTGTAGCGATGCGGCTGGAAGACCAGGATCACCCGCTTCGGCGCAAGCTCGCGTGCTGCCTGGAGCGTCGCCCGGATCTCGGTCGGGTGGTGCCCGTAGTCGTCGTAGAGGGGGGCGCCGTGCCAGCTGCCGACGAACTCCAGCCGGCGATGTGCGCCGGTGAACGCGGCGAGCGTCTTCCTGACCACGTTGGGGCTCACCCCGAGCTCCAGGGCCAGCGCGGCGACTCCGGTCGCGTTGAGCAGGTTGTGGCGGCCCGGGACGGTGAGGGCGAGACCGAGCTGAGAGGCCGTGTAGTCCCCCTCCTTGAGGCCGTACGTGACGCGCCGCCCGGGCACCTCCAGCCGCATCGCCTCCGCGTCATCGGCGCAGACCACGGTGAGCTCGCGGACCTGGGATACGAAGCGCTGGAACACGTCGCGGACGGCTTCCAGGTCGGGGAAGTGATCCGGGTGGTCGAGCTCGACGTTGGTGACGATCGCGTAAGCGGGGTGGTGGAGGACGAGCGACCCGTCGCTCTCATCCGCCTCGGCCACCAGCCAGTTGCTCCGCCCGGCCCGGGTGTTGAGGCCGTCGCCGACCAGGACGCTGGGGTCGAAGCCGGCGGCGGTCAGGACCTGGCCGACCATGTGCGTCGTCGTCGTCTTGCCATGGGTGCCCGCGACCGCGATCGCCTCGCCGGAGCTGATCAGCTCGGCGAGCATCTCGGCGCGGCTGAGCACCCGCACACCGGCGGCGCGCGCGGCCTCCGGCTCGGGCGAGTTGGCCCTGATCGCCCCCGAATGAACCAGCAGGTCGATGCCCGCGACGTGGGCGGGGTCGTGGCCCTGGACGAC
>JALZAP010000314.1 GCA_030948245.1 Candidatus Dormiibacterota bacterium
GGCTCGCGCACGTCGACGACGACACGGCCCCTTGCCGCCTCGATCGCCTCGGAGACGGTCACTTCCCGGATGGTTGGGGTGGTCAGCTGGTTGGTCATCGGTCCTCGCGTGGGATCTAGGGTGCCGCCTCTGCCTCTTCCGGCCAGGCGACCTCGCCGCCGCTGACCGCGCCCTGGAGGACCTTGTAGCCGAGCAGCGCGCACTTCAGCCGCGCCGGGCCGATTGGTACGCCCAGCTCCTCCAGCACGTCCTTGGGGTCGAGGGCGGTGATCTCGTCCAGGGTCTTGCCGCGAAGCTCATCGGTCATGATCGAGGCCGAGGCCTGGCTGATGGCGCAGCCCCGTCCATCGAAGGCGACATCGGTCACCCGCTGCCGCGCCTCGTCGAGTCGCAGGGTCATGCTCATCTCGTCGCCGCAGGTCGGGTTCGAATCGGCGAAATGGAGGTCGTGCGGGTCGAGGTGCCCCTTGTTATGGGGGTTCCGGTAGTGCTCCAGGATGAAGTCGCGGTACAGGTTGTCCATCGGTCAGGCGTTGAAGAGCTGCTGGCAGCTGCGCACCGCATCGGTCAGGGCCGCGATGTCGTCGAGGTCGTTGTAGACGTAGAAGCTGGCGCGGGTGGTGGCCGGTATGTCATAGCGGAGCATCACCGGCTGGGCACAGTGGTGCCCGGCGCGAACGGCGATCCCCTCGTGGTCGAAGACGGTCGCCACGTCGTGCGGATGGATCCCCTCCAGCACCAGGCTGATCACACCGGCGTGCAGCTCCGGGTCGGCAGGTCCCAGGCGCCAGACGCCGGGGATCTCGCCCAGCGCCGCCCAGGCATGCTCGACCAGGTAGCGCTCGTGCTCCCGCACCCGGTCCATGCCGAGCGCCTCCAGGTAGTCGATCGCCGCGCCCAGACCGATCGCCTCGGCGATCGCCGGCGTGCCGGCCTCGAACTTGTACGGCACCTCGTTCCACTCCGCGCCGTCCAGGGTGACCTTGATGATCATGCTGCCGCCGGTCATGAACGGCGGCATTGCGTCGAGCAGCTCGCGGCGGCCCCAGAGCGCCCCGATTCCCGAGGGACCGAGCATCTTGTGCCCGGACAGCGCGAAGAAGTCGCAGCCCAGCGCCGTCACGTCGACCGGCATGTGAGGCGCCGACTGCGCGCCGTCGACCAGCACCAGCGCGCCAACCGCATGCGCCAGCTCCACGATCTCCGCCACCGGGCTGATGGTGCCCAGCGCGTTGCTGACCTGTGAGACGGCGACCAGCTTGGGGCGCGCCTCCAGGTTGCGCCGCAGGTCGTCCATGTCGAGGCGGCCGTCGTCGGTGATCTGCACGTAGTCGAGCGTGGCGCCCACCTCGCGGGCGAGCTGCTGCCACGGGACGATATTGGCGTGGTGCTCGAGCTGCGTGCTCAGGATGTGATCGCCGCGGCCCACGTTGGTGCGGCCCCAGCTGTAGGCCACCAGGTTGATCGCCTCGGTCGCGTTGCGGACGAAGACCACCTCGCGCGCCGTCGGCGCACCGATGAAGCCCGCGACCTTGCGCCGTGCCGCCTCGAAGCGCCCGGTGGCGTCCTCGCTCAGCTCGTAGATTCCGCGGTGGACGTTTGCATAGTGGTGCGCGTAGGTGTCGGCCAGCGCGTCGATGACCGCCCGCGGCTTGGGCGCGCTGGCCGCGGCGTCCAGGTAGACGAGGCGCTTGCCGCCGTGGGTTGGCGTGTCAAAGGCCGGGAAGTCTGCGCGCAGCGCGGCGCCGGAGAAGGCGCCCTGGACGGTCTCCGCCCCGTGAGCCGCCGTCACGGAGGCGGCCTCTGCGGTCGCGGCGGCGGTTGCGGTTGCGCTGGCTGCGGGCTCGACGGCCATCGGTCCTCCTCCTCGCGCCTCAGGCGTGCTCGGCGACCGGCTCGTGCTCGGCCACCGGCTCGGGGGCCTCGTCGGCGACGCCCTCTGGCTCGCCGACCTGCTCCCGCACCCACTCGTAGCCGTTCGCCTCCAGCTGATGGCTCAGCTCCTCGCCGCCGCTCATCACGATCCGCCCGCCCATCAGGACGTGCACGAAATGCGGCTTCACGTAGTTCAGCATCCGCTGGTAGTGGGTGATCAGCAGCACCCCCATCTCCGGCGAGAGGGTGGCGTTGATCCCCTCCGCCACGGTGCGCAGCGCATCGATGTCGAGCCCCGAGTCCGTCTCGTCCAGGATCGCGAGCCGGGGACCGAGGATGGCCATCTGGAGCATCTCCAGGCGCTTCTTCTCACCGCCCGAGAACCCGTCGTTGACGTATCGCGTGGCGAAGCCCGGGTCCATCTTGAGCACAGCCATCTGCTCCTCGAGCATGCGGCGGAACTTGGCCAGCGGGATGCCGGTGTACTTGGGAACCTGCCCGTTGTCGCCACCGCCGGGCGCCGGCTTGGGAGCGTGGACCGCGTTGTAGATGTTGCGCAGGAAGCTGGCGACCGTGACGCCGGGGATGGCGCTCGGGTACTGGAAGGCGAGGAAGACGCCCAGCCGCGCCCGCTTGTCGGGAGCCAGGCCCAGCAGGTTCTCGCCCTTCCAGGTGACGCTGCCGGCGTCGACTCGATAGTCGGGATGGCCCATCAGCGTGTAGGCCAGGCTCGTCTTGCCCGAGCCGTTGGGGCCCATCAGCGCGTGGACCTCGCCCTGCTTCACGG
>JALZAP010000315.1 GCA_030948245.1 Candidatus Dormiibacterota bacterium
GTGCCCACCCACCTGGTGCCCGGGGCCGGAGTCCACGCATCCCAGGCGGCGATCGCCACCGCGGCTCGGGCAGCGGCGGCCAGGGGGTTCGACGACACATTCTGGCTCGCCGCCGGCATCGCCGGTCTCGCGCTGCCCGCCGCGATGCTGCTCCGCCGGCCCATCCCGGAGGGTGAACGGCTGCTCGTCGAGCAGCGCCGGGGGGAGCTGCGTCATCCAGCCCTGACATCAGCCGTACGGGCAGCGTTCGTGGTGCTGCTCATCTCCTCGCTGGTCTTCCTCGCCTTCACGATCGCCAAGGCTGTCGACGCTATTTAGCGAGTAGGCCGGCCACGATCTCCAGCTCGCGGAGGACGTCGTCGCGCGGCCGCGAGGGCATCCAGAAGACCAGCCGGTCCACGCCAAGGGACTCGTACTCGGCGATCGCTTCGGGGCTCGGCCGCGTTCCGTAGACGGTCAGCGGGAGGTGGCCCCGGCCTGACTCGTCGCAGAGCCGGCGGAAGACGGGAACCTGAGAGATCAGCCGGGAGCGGCCGGCGTTCGGGATCCAGCCATCGCCGTACTCGATGACCCGCTTCATGCTGTTCTCGGTGTTGCCGCCGACGAGCACCGGCAGTGGGCTCTGGAGGGGCTTCGGCCAGGACCAGATCGGGTCGAAGTCGACGAAGTCGCCGTGGAACTCCGCCTCCTCCCTGGTCCAGATCTCGCGCATGGCGAGCACCCGCTCCCGGAGCAGGCGCCAGCGCAGCTTGGGGTCGGTGCCGTGGTTTTCCATCTCCTCCCGGTTCCAGCCGCCGCCGATCCCGAAGAGCACCCGACCATTCGAGACGAGGTCGAGGCTGGCGACCGCCTTGGCGGTGGTGATCGGATCCCTCTCGACGACGAGCACGATGCCGAAGCCGAGCAGGAGGCGGGACGAGTTCTGGGCGGCGATGGTCAGGGCGACCAAGGGGTCGAGCGTCCGCTTGTAGTACTCGGGAAGGTCGCCGCCGGCCGGATAGGGCGTGCGGCGGCTGACCGGGATGTGGGTGTGCTCGGGGACCCAGAAGGACTCGAAACCGCGATCCTCGACCTCACGCACCAGCTCGCCAACCGCGATCGATTGGTCGGTGGGAAAAATCGCGATGCCGAACTTCATTGGCAAGGTGGCGGATCTAGCGTATCGTGCGGCCCGAAATGGAGATCACGATGCGCTGGCACCGCCTGCTGCGGGCCCTCGCCTTCCTCGGCGGACTCGTCCTCGGACTCGGCACTGCCGTGTTCATCTTCAGCAACCTTGCCCCGATCGACGTTCACTGGCGGATCCCCTCCGCCGCCGGCTACGTGGTCAACATCGACTTGAAGGGAGTGAGCCTCTGGCTCCTCGCCGTCGTCCCCCTGCTGATCGGCGCGATCGCCGGCTACTTCTACCAGACGCCGGCCCGGATGCACCACGTCCGCGAGGCGCTTCGCCACCGGCACCGCGTCCATGAGCTGGAGCACGAGCTGAAGGCGGCGCGGACCAGCCTCGACCGGTTGCTGACGATGCCGGAGGACGGTCGTGCCGCGGTCCCGGCGCCGCTGCCGGCGCTGATCGAGGAGCGGTCGACGGTGATCGAGACCGAGCCCGAGCGCGATCCCCGGCTTCCCGATGAGCCGGCCGCCGTCCAGGTGCTGGCGGCGAAACCGGTTCGGGATGAGGGGAAGCTCGGGGTGATCGAGGAACCGGTCGTGGAGAAGATCAGCAAACCGCGCCGGCGGCTATTCGGCGGTCTGCGCGCGGAGGTCGCCGAGATCAAGCTGCCCGCCGCGATCCCGGCCACGATCGTCGCTGCGTCGCGGCGTGATGCCAAGACGGCCAACGGCCGGGCGGCCAACGGCCGGGCGGCCAATGGCAAGCCCAGGCCGGCCGTCAAGTCGGCAGTCAAGGCGGCTGCAAAGCCGGCCACCCGGCTCGTGCGCAAGGCGGAAGCCAAGAAGCCCGCCTGAGCCGGCCTCCCCGGCCGGCGAGTCTAGGATTGAGCTTCCTTTTCACATGAGCGAACGCCGTCGCGCCGGTCGCACCCTCGTCCCCCGCTCGAAGCCGCTGGCCGACCAGGCGTTCCTGGAGCGGGACGGGTTCGACCAGTACGTCCTCCACTCCGACCCCTGGCGCGCGCTCCGGATCCTCTCCGAGTTCGTCGAGGGGTTCGATGCCCTTAGCGTCGTCGGTCCCGCGATAAGCATCTTCGGGTCGGCGCGGACGCCCCGCGACGATCCCTTCTACGCCGCGGCGGAGACGACCGGACGGGCGATCGCCAAGCGCGGCTTCGCCGTCATCACCGGAGGTGGCCCGGGGATCATGGAAGCGGCGAACAAAGGCGCCAAGGAGGCGGATGGACTGTCCGTCGGCTGCAACATCGAGCTGCCGGCCGAACAGGGGTTGAACGACTATGTCGACCTCGGTGTCGAGTTCCGCTACTTCTTCGCCCGCAAGACCATGTTCGTCAAGTACGCGCGCGGATTCATAATCTTCCCGGGCGGCTTCGGCACCCTCGACGAGCTCTTCGAGTCGCTGACCCTGGCCCAGACCGGCAAGATCGAGCACTTCCCGATCGTCCTCTTCGGCCACGCCTACTGGGATGGCCTCCTCGATTGGATCCGCAAGGAGGGCCTTCCGCGCGCTTACCTGCAG
>JALZAP010000036.1 GCA_030948245.1 Candidatus Dormiibacterota bacterium
AGCCGATCCCGGTCCTGATCGCGGTCGTTCCAAGCGTCGCCGCCGACCTCCTGCGGCACAAGTCGTGGGACCGCACCGCCGTCAACGCCGCCTCCGACGCCACCACCGTGTTCGTCGCCCAGTTCGCGTACGTCTCCCTCGACCGGCAGGCGATTGCGCTCGACTCCGTGCGGGACGTCGCCTCGGTGGCGGCGGTGGTGGGCGCCTACTACTTCTTCAGCACCGCCCCGCCCGCCCTGATGGTCTCGCTCATGAAGCGGCAGCCGGTTCTCCACGTGCTCCGCGCAAACATGTACTCGGCCTACATGGACCTGATCGGCCTGCTCCTCTTCGGAGTCCTGACCGCCTTCATCTGGGTCCACGCGCCGCGGCTCACGATCATCCTGGTCAGCCTCGGCGTGATCATCTACAAGGTGTTCGAGCTGGCCGGCCGCCTCAACGTGGAGACCGTCCAGGCGCTTCAGACGATCGTCGACGTCGTCGACGAGCGCGACCGCTACACCTACAACCATTCCCTCCTGGTCGCCGAGTACAGCCGCCTCGTGGCGGAACGCCTGGTGACCGACCCGCAGAAGGTGGAGACGATCGTGCGTGCCGCGTACCTGCACGACATCGGCAAGATCGGAATCTCCGACGGCGAGCTCAACAAGCCCGGGCCGCTCTCGGCCGACGAGTACGAGCAGATGAAGAAACACCCCGCGATCGGGGCCCGGATCCTGGCCAGCTACACCCAATTCAGCGAAGGTGCCGACATCGTCCTCGCCCACCAGGAGCGCTACGACGGCTCCGGTTACCCGAACGGGCTGCGGGGAGACGAGATCCCGATCGGCGCCCGGATAATCGCGGTCGTCGACGCCTACGTCGCGATGACGACCAACCGGCCCTACCGGCGGGCCCTCTCCACCGCCCAGGCCGTCGACCAGCTGCGGCAGGGGATCGGGACGCAGTTCGACCCGGTCGTCTGCGCGATCTTCCTGAAGCTCGTCTTCGACCGCCGCCTTGGCGATCGTGACCAGTCCGGCGAGATGGAGCGTCTGCGGGCGGTGCGCCACCCGGAAGCGGCGGAGCAGCCCGCCTAGCCCCTCAGTCTGCCCTGCGTGCCTCGCGGATCCAGGCCACGATGTCGACCTTGGCGCGCCGGCGAGGCGACTTCCGCCGTTCCAGCGGCACCTTGATGAGGAACTCCTGCTGGCGATCGAGCACCAGCTCGATCAGCTGGGTCGTCGTGTCCTCCGGCTTGGGATCGATGCCGGCGGCGATGAGGCCCTCGAGGATCGGCCGCGGCGGATGTTCGACGTCGTGCTCGTTGCAGGTCTCGAGCGCCTCGAGGAGGTCGTCGAGGCGCCGGAGCCGCCACCTGCGGTTGTCCTCGACCATCTTGCTGGGGGCTTCTTCACCCATGGGCAAACGCGAGGTTACGACGCCGAGAGCAAAAGCGATAGTCCCAAGGCCTAGCGCTTCACCCAGGCGAGAGCTTCCAGGGCGCGATCGACGTCGGATTCGTTGTTGAAGACGTGGAAGCCGAGCCTCACGCCGTCCGCACGGAGGGCGCCGATCACCCCGGCGTCGGCCAGCCGCGCGATCGTCGCTTCGGGGTCGGGGAGGGTCATCGCGAGCACCGGCGAGCGCTCCGCCTCGGGGAACGGCTCGGTCTCGATCGCCAGCTCTTCGAGCCCGGCGCGGAAGCGGTGGGCGAGCCGCATGTTGTGGGCGTCGATGGCCTCGATGCCGACCGAGTTGAGGAGCCGGAGCGACTCGCGGTCGCCGACCATCGAGATCCAGCTCAGCGAGGAGTCGAAGCGGGAGGCGGTCTCGGACAGGTCCATCGCCGTTCCGTAGTAGGTGTGGAGCGGCTCGCGTGCCGAGCGCCAGCCCATGGCGACCGGCCGGAATCGCTCTCGGGCGGCGGGCGAGAGGTACATGTAGCCGGCTCCCCGCGGTCCCATCAGCCACTTGTAGGAGTCGGCGACCAGCAGGTCGAAGCCGTCCAGCTCGGGGTCGAGGGTGATCCCGCCGGCGCCCTGGCAGGCGTCGACGAAGAGCATCCCGCCGGCGGCGCGAGCCCGGTCGGCGAGCGCTCGAAGCGGGGCCCGCCAGCCGTTCGAGCTCTGGAATGCGCTGACGGCTACGATCGCGACCCGGTCACCGATCGCAGCCTCGTAGGCGGCGAGCTCGGAACGGCCGTTGCGGATCGGCACGACGGCGACCTCGACCCCGCGCTCGCGCTGGTAGAGCCAGGGCCAGAGGTTGCTCGCGAACTCCATCTCGCTGACGACGACCCGCTCGCCCGGCTGGAGCTGGACCGCGATTGCCCCCGCCGCGGTGCTGACGTAGGGCTGGATCGCGATGTCGTCGGGGGATGCCTTGAGCAGCTCCGCGAAGAGCACCCGGCATTCCTCGCCGATGTTCTCCCAGACCTCGTAGCGGACCGAGCCGTGAGACCAACCTTCGAGGAATTCGGCCATCGCGGCGACCGTCGGCTCGGCGGCGGGTCCGTAGGTGGCGGTGTTCAGGTAGGCCGAGTCGCGAGCCGCGGGGACGAGAAGGCGCAGCTCTTCCGGAGTCACCCGCCGAATGCTACCGGTACAATTCGGGCACGATGTGCCGCCTGGCCGTACGCAGCGTATCCGTACCCCAGCCGGCGCGCGCCCGCTAGCCGCGGGTCTCGCCGGCGTTCTCCTTCCGCTCTCCCCTGAGCAACTCTCCCATGAGGTAAGCGCACGCCCGAAATGACCGAACCGATGCCGACCGCCTACGACCCGGGGGCCATCGAGCCCGGCTGGGCCATGCGCTGGGAAGAGGCGCAGTTGTTCGTCGCCGACGCGGCCAGCAGCAAGCCGAAGTACACGATCGCCCTGCCGCCGCCCAACGTGACCGGCGAGCTGCACCTGGGCCACGCCGTCAACGGAGCGCTGCAGGACATCTGGGCGCGCTACCGGCGGATGACGGGCTACGAGGTGCTCTGGCTCCCCGGCACCGACCATGCCGCCATCGCCACCCAGAACGTGATCGAGAAGCAGCTCGCCCGCGATGGTGTGACCAAGGAGGAGATCGGGCGCGACGCGTTCGACGAGATCGTCGACGAGTGGTACCGGAAGGTCGGTGCGACGATCGTCACCCAGTTCCGGGTGCTCGGCGCGTCACTCGACATCACGAGGCTGCGCTTCACGATGGACCACGCCTACGTGAGGGCAGTCCGCACTGCCTTCGTCATCTACTACGAGAAGGGCTGGCTCTATCGGGGCCCGCGGATCGTGAACTGGTGCCCCCGCTGCCTGTCCGCCATATCCGACCTCGAGGTCGAGTGGAAGACGCACGAGGACACGCTCTACCACATCTCCTATCCGCTCGAGGGAAGCGACGAGACGATCACCATAGCGACGGTCCGGCCGGAGACGATGCTCGCCGACACCGGCGTCGCGGTCCACCCCGGGGACGATCGCTACCGCCACCTGGTCGGCAAGTTCGCCATCTTGCCGCTCGTCGGCCGGCGGCTGCCGATCGTCGCCGACGAGGCGGTTCTGAAGGAGTTCGGGACGGGAGCGCTCAAGGTCACGCCCGGCCACGACCTGCTCGACTACGAGATCGGCGAGCGGCACGGCATGGAGCTGATCAACGGTATGAACCTCGACGGCACCATGAAGGTGCCCGACCTTCCTCGTTATGACGGCCTGGCCGGGGTCGAGGCGCGAGCGCGGGTGGTCGAGGATCTCGAGACGGCCGGGCGATTGGTCCGGACCGAGCCCTTCACCCACGAGGTCGGCCACTGCGACCGGAGCGGTGACGTCCTCGAGCCGATCGTCTCCGAGCAGTGGTTCCTCGACATGAAGGAGCTCGCCCGGCTGTGCATCGAGGCAAGCGCACAGGGCAAGGTGCGCTGGCACCCGGATCGCTACGAGCGCACCTACCTCGACTGGCTGCACGGCATCCGCGACTGGTGCGTCAGCCGGCAGCTCTGGCTCGGCCATCGCATCCCCGTCTACACCTGCAGCAACGGGCACCAGTTCGCTGCGGTTGACCGGCCGGCGCAGTGCCGGGACTGCGACTCGACCCTTCTGAGCGAGGAGACGGACGTCCTGGACACCTGGTTCTCCTCTGCCCTGTGGCCGTTCGCCACCCTCGGCTGGCCGGCCGATACGCAAGACCTGAAGAACTTCTACCCGACGGCCCTCAACTGCACCAACCGGGACATCATCAACCTCTGGGTCACCCGGATGATCTTCTCCGGGCTCTTCTTCATGGGCGATGCGCCCTTCTCGGACGTGATCATCCACGCGACCATCCTGGCAGCCGACGGGCGCCGGATGAGCAAGTCGCTGGGCACCGGCGTCGACCCTCGCGAGGTGATCGACGCCTATGGCGCGGACGCGCTCCGGGCGTGGGCCGCATTGGTCGGGATGGCGACCCAGGACGCGCGCTTCGACGTCAGCCGGATCGAGGGCTACCGGCGCTTCTCGAACAAGCTCTGGAACGCCACCCGGCTGGTCCTCTCCTCGGTTGCCAAGGAACACCCGCATGGTCCGCCGGCGCCCGACGGGGACCTGCAACCCGCGGATCGCTGGATCCTCTCCCGCCTCCAGGGCACCATCCGCGAAGTGACCGCGGGGATCGAGGAGTACTCCTTCCAGCGCTCGATCGAAGCCCTCTACGATTTCGCCTGGCACGACTTCTGCGATTGGTACCTGGAGGCGGTGAAGGCACGTCTCCGCGACGGCGACCCCGCGGCCCGCTCTGCCGCGCTCCATGTTCTCGACTCCCTCTTTCGACTGCTCCATCCCTTCATGCCCTTCGTCAGCGAAGACCTCTGGCACCGATTGCCCGACAACCGCGACTTCCTGGTTCGAGCAACCTGGCCGGATCCCGATCCGCGCTTCGACGACAGCGCGGCCGAGGCGTCCTTCGGCAACCTCATCCGGCTGGTTGAGGAGATCCGCGCGACGCGTCATGCCGGGGGCGGGACTTCCGGCGGCAGGCTCTGGCTGGCCGGCGAGATCACCGCCGCCGAGCGCGAGGCGATCCACGACCTCGCCCGTGTCGAGCTGGTCGCGGAACCCGGTGCCGGCGCGCTTCCCCTGGCCTGGGGCGACGCCCGCCTCGAGCTCCCCCTCGCCCGCGACGACGGGCGTCGCCAGGACGCGGAGCGCAGGCGCATCCAGGAGGAGCTGGCGAAGGTCGAGGCGAAGCTCGGCAACCCCGCTTTCCGGGAGCGCGCGCCGGCGCCGATCGTTGCCAGGGAGGAGCAGAAGGCGGCCGAGCTCCGGGCGGCATTGGGCCGGCTCGGCTAGAGACCTTTTACCCTTGCAACCTGATGAGGAGGGCTGACGGAGCGACGAAGGGGTGGTTCGCCGGCGCGAACGGCCGACCCGTGTCGTCGCGCCAGCCCTCCCCACCAGGCCGCTGGGCGAACTGATGCCCGCGCCGCTGCTCCTGTCGCCAGTCGCCCTGCTGGCTGTGGGAGCGGTGCTCGCGTGGGCCGCCGGAACGGTAGCTGCCGGTGCCGGCAGGCTGATCGCGGCCCTTGTCGCCTGGGCGGCGCTCGCCGCCCTGGTGGCGATCTGGGCCTCCCAGGGAACCCCGCTCGACCTGACCGTGGGCGAGCTCGGCGCCGGCATCCGCTTCGCGGTCCGGCTGGATGCCGTCTCCTTCGCCTTCGGGCTGTTCGTGCTCGTCCCGGCAGCCCTTCTGCTCACCTTCACTCGGAGTCCGTCGCCGGCACTCGCGCTGCTGGCGACCGCGGCATCGGTTTTCACCTACCAGGCCAGCGGGCTGATTCTCGCCGCCTTCGGCTGGGCCGCGACGCTGCTAACCGTCGCCGTGCTGCTCCAGGCAGGAGGAGAGGAGAAGCCGATGACCACCCGGCTCCGCGACCAGGCGGCGCTGCTCTGCCTGCTCTGGGCGGGCGCCGCGATCTACTCTCGGGCTCGCACCGACCAGTTCGCCGCGATTCCAGTCTCCGCGCTCCAGCCCCAGTTCTTCGCGCTGGTCGCGGCCGCCTCGCTGCTGGCGTCCGGGATAGTGCCCTGGAAAGCCTGGCCGGCCGCGCTCTGGGAGCGGCTGCGGCCGGAGATGGCCGGTCCCGCAACCGCCCTGCTCTTCTTCACCGGCTTCTACTTCCTGGTCCGGATGTACGAGGCAGGTGGCGGGCACTACCCGAGCCCGCTCTACAACACCGTGCTCGCCGGCGCCGGCATCGCCTGCGCATTCAGCGCCACCCTGCGTGCCCAGGCCGCTCCCAGCCGCCGCGCCTATCTCGGCGAGACGCTGCCGATCGCGGGAGGCTTCGCACTCCTCGCGCTGGCCCTCGGCACCCCCCTCGGAGTGGCGGCAGCGGTCGGAACCCTCGCGGTCGCCTCGCTTCTCGCCGCACTGCTTCCGATGGTCGCCGAGGAAGCCCTCACCGGCCCCGTGCTGGTGGCGCTGCTGATCTCCATGGGATTGCCTCCGACGGCAGTCTTCGGCGGCCGGCTGCTCGATGTCCAGGCTGCGCTGGAAGCGAACGAGGTCACGGGATTCATCGGCCTCGCCGCTGTCGCGACGTGGGTCATCGGGATCGCGGCAGCCGCCCGCGCCATCCGGCTGGGTGGGCGCCGGGATGCCGGGACCGGTGGGTCGCGGCTCGGCGCCGTGATCCTGGCGGTTCTGCTCGCCGCCGGCGGTGCGGGCATGGGCGCACTCCAGGCGGCGATCGCCATCCCGGCTGCGGCCACCGTCCTCAGCTTTCCCAACACGGCCCTTACCGGAGGCCTTTACGCAACCAATGCGGCCTCCGGCAGCTGGCCGGCGGTGGCGCTCGGCGGCCTGGTTGCGGTGGCCGCCGTCGTGCTCGGCTTCGCAGGCTGGCGATTCGGTGTGGCCGGCCTGCCGGCCGCCGAGGCGCCGCCCCTCTTCGAGCCCCTTTGGCGATCACTTCCCGACCGCCTCGGGGCCATGGCCGACGCGCTCGAGATCCCGGCCGAGTTCCGGGTCACGGGCTGGAAGCGCATTGACCTGGCGTTGACCCGGGGCTCGATCTGGCTCTGGATCGTGCTCTTTGCGATCTTTGCAATCGTGGTCACCCGGTGACCTCCGCCATCGCCTGGCTCGGCCTCGGGATGGCCTGGCTCGGTGCGGCGGTGCTCGTTCTCTCCGACGCCCGCCGGGGACTCGCCGTCGGGCTGCTGGTTGCCGCCGTCGGTCTCGCGGTCACCCGCGTCGCGGAAGGCGACCCCGTCGACGCCGGCCTGCTGGTGGCCGGCGGACTGCTCGCCGCGCTGATCGGGCTGCGGCGCAACCCGCGGCGCGGCTGGGGACTGCTGCCGGCCGGGTCCACGCCCCGGATCGTGCTTTCGATCGTTGTCGGCGGGGTCGCGCTCTGGCTTGCGCTGGGCATGCTGGACAGTCCCGGCGATCCCCAGACACGAGCCGGCGCAGTGATCGTGATGGCGCTCGGCGCGGGCCGGCTGCTGGCGGTTCGCGACCCGCGCTGCGCGCTTTCGGCGGCCTCTCTGATCGCACTCGGGGCGGGCACCCTGGCTGCGCTCGCCACCACCGACCAGACCGGCGCACTGATCGGATCCGTCGCGGCGGTCGCGTTCAACCTGATCCCGACCGCCCCGGAGAGCGAAGCCAAGAGTGGCTGAGCTCGCTTTCGGCTTCCCGGCCGTGGGAGCCGTCCTGGTCTCGCTCTTCCGCCGCCGGAGGGCGCTGGCGGTGATCGCCGGCTTGACCTTCGGCCTCGCCGGGCTGGTCGCGACCAGCCTCGTGGTACCGGGCCGGCCGGACCGGTTGCTGGGCATCGACCTCATGCTCCTCGGGCCCGAGCAGGTCGTCCTCGTCGCGACCTTCCTGGCCGCCGGTCTGGTCGTCCTTCTCGTACCGCCAGGTGCGGATCGCGTCCCGATGCTGGTCTCGGTGCTGGTCGGCCTCTCGGCACTCGCCGCCGCGGCCCTGCTCACCCAGCCCCTGGTGGTCGCCCTGGTCGTCCTCGTCCTGGCCGCCGTCCAGTCCGCTGTGCCGGCCCTCCGCTCATTCTCGGATCGAGTCCGCGCCCCGGCTTTCGGCGCGCTCCTGATAGCGCTCGGCGCGCTCCTAGCGGAGGGCGGCAACAGCCCGCCACTGGTTCGCATCGCAGGGCTTGCCGTGGTCGTCGGCGTTGCGGCGACGATCGGGGTGGCTCCCTACCTGCAGGCCCTCGACCCTCGCGAACCCGCTCCCGCATCGCCCGTTGCCTGGCTTGGCTTCCTCGGTCCCGCCCTCGCGGTCGTGCTGGTCACCCGGTTCATCGGACTGCTTCCGGCGGACGCCGCCTCCGGCTACGCCGTGCTGCTGGCGCTCGGCATCTTCAACCTGGCGCTGGGAGCTTTCGGGGCCTGGCAGTCGAAGCCGAACGCCGACCTCTGGCGGTACTCGTTCCTGGGCGACTGGGGCCTCGTCCTGGTGGGCTTCGGGCTGCTCAACACGACCGCCGCCGGTGGCGCCTACCTGCTGCTCCTCTCCACCCTCCTGCTCCGGCTGCCCCTCTACTTACTCGCCCGTCCGGCCCTCATCAAGGCCCAGCCGGTGTCGACCATCACGCCGCTCACGCTGCTCGTCGCGGCCGCCCTCTTCGGCTCGGCGCCCTTCGCCGGCTTTCCTGCCCGGCTGCTGCTCATCCGCGGCGCCACCGAGGCGCCCTGGCCGCTGACGGTGCTGCTGGTCCTGGTCATGCTGAGCTGGCTGCCGCAGTCGCTTCGGCTCGCCCAGACGCTCGGCCCGCCGACCGGCCGGCTCGCCGCGGGCGTGATCGCCGTCCTGCTCCTCAACCTCGCCCTCGGGATCTACCCGTACCCGGTCCTCAACCTGCTCGGGGTGCGCTAGGGTGCCCTGGCGGGAGATCGGCCAGCATGGCATCGGTTTGCTGCTCTACCCCGGTCTGCTGGCCTGCGTCGCGATCGGTCTGCTGCTCGAGGTCGCCTCCGCCTGGTGGATGGTCCCCGAGCGAGGCGGCGTCGTCCCCGCTGCCCGACGCGTCCTCGCTCGCTTTCGGCCGAGCGGGGAGCGTGGTGCCCTTCCTGTCTTCTCGATCGGAGCCGGCCTCCTGGCTCTCGTCGCCTCTCTCCAGCTCGCGCTCCCCTACAACCCGGTGCCGCCGGCCGACCGCAACCTGCTGGTCGCCGCCCTTGCCCTGGTCGGCTCGGCGTGGCTGCTCTGGACCTGGGGCTGGAGCCGTGGCGAGCTGGAGCCGCGCCTGGTGCTTTTGGTCCAGCTCTGCTGGCTGGTCGCCCTGCTTGTCCCGGCGGTGGAGCCGCAGACGCTCAAGCCGCAGACACTCGGCAACATCCAGCTCAACCCGGGCCTGCCGGTCAAGGTCGCCTCCGGGCTGCTCTACCTGATGTGCCTGCCCGCCCTCCTCCACCTGATCCCGGAGGGGGCGCCGCAGGGCGTGCCCGGCGGCGCTGGGCGCCGGCCGCCCGGCCTCGAGGAAAGTGGTTTCAGCGCGCTCCGCCTGCTGCTCTGGCTGCCCTACTGCGGCCTCTTCGTGTCGGTCTTCTTTGCCATCGGCGCTGACGACGCGATCGACCTCCTCCGCTTCCTGGGGCTGGTCGCCGGCGCGGCCGCGATCGGCATCGCGATAGCGGTCAACCTCATCTACCGCGGCGCGCGCTTCACAAGCCGGTTCGTGAGCCTGGTACTGGTCCCCTTTGCCTGGATAACGCTCGGGTTAGGGATGCTGTCTGCAGCCATTGGCACAAGATAAAGTGGTAGCGCCTCTTCCGTAACCCAAGATCGGGGTGTATCATGGCGCCGCCGTCACCC
>JALZAP010000316.1 GCA_030948245.1 Candidatus Dormiibacterota bacterium
CTCCCCGCCCGCGTCGCGGCTGCCTCCGAGCCGTGGCTGCCGATGCTGGCGGCCGCCGCCGAGCGCTCCGAGGCGCTGGTCGTCGCCCTCGTCGAGGAGACCCAGCGGTCGCTGGCCCACGCCTCGAGCCTCAGCCTGGCGGTCGAGCGAACGACCTGGAAGTTCGAGCGAGGCGAGCTGGTTGGCATGCGGGCGCGGATCACCTGCGTCAAGAACAAGGTCTCGCTGCCCGGGCGGATGGCAGAGATCGAGATCAACTACCCGCTCGGTGCGGGACTGTACCCGGAAACCAGCTTGGGCGAGATGGAACTGGGATGGGCAGAGCGCGAGTCTGCTGTGGTCTAGTCCCCCACCTCCAGCTCGCCCTTCGTCCCGACCTCTACGGCCGGCCGGTGATAGTGGCCGCCTGGCGGGAGACGGTCATCTGCGCCTCGCCCGAGGCGTTCGAGGCCGGCGTCCGTCCCGGGATGAGCCAGCGGCAGGCACAGCAGCTCTGCCCGGACGCCGAGCTGCTCGAGCCTGACCCGGCCGGTGCGGCACGGCTGGCGGAGCGGATCGCCACCGCGCTCTACGACCTCTCGCCGGTGGTCGAGGTCCGGGTCGAGGGCGCCGCCTGGATCGACCTCGAGGGGGTCGTCCAGGAGACACTTGCGCTGCGCGAGATGCGGCGCCGGCTGCGCGACGCCACTGGCGCCGAACCGCGGCTAGGCCTGGCGCCGGGACCGTTCGCGGCGCGGGTGGCGGCGGCGCGGGCGCGGCCCGGGCGGCTGCTCAGCGTCAACGTCAGCCGTGGTTTCCTGGCTCCACTGCCGGTCGCCGAGCTGGGCCTGGAACCCTGGCAGGCGGAGCGACTGGAGCTGCTCGGGCTGCGCACGCTGGCCGATGTCGCCCGGATCGGACCTCGCCAGCTGGAGTCACAGCTCGGTCGGGAGGGCCGCGCGGCAGCGCTCCGAGCCAAGGGTGACGAGCCTGATGGCATCACCGCCTGGGTCCCGCCCCGCTCGACCTCCGCCCATCGCCAGTTCGAGCCGCCGCTGGAGGAGCGGGAGGCGCTCCTCTTCGTCGGGCGCGCGCTCTGCGACGAGCTCGCCCTCGAGCTGGACCTCCGTGGTGCCGGTGCCAAACGGGTCCGGGTGCAGCTCGACGAAGAGGAGCGAGATTCCCTCGTCCGTCACCCGCTGAGCAGCGCCGCCGAGCTGTTCGGGCTGGTCGGCTCATGGCTTCGCCAGTGGCAGCCCGCGGAGCCGGTGAGCCGGATGGAGATCGAGCTGCCGCTGCTCGAGCCTGCCGGGCGGCGCCAGCTCCGCCTCTGGGTCCGCGGCGACGGCTCCGAGGAGGAGGTGAAGGCGGCGCTGGAGCGGCTCCAGGAGCGCCACGGAGCCGAGGTCGCGCTCCATCCCGAGCCTGTCCTCTCCGCCTCCCCCATCCCCGCCCAGCGCTTCCGCTGGGATCCGGTCGGAGCGGGCGCCGACGCACCTCCCCGCCTCCTCAGGGAGCCTCTCGTACCGGCGACGACCGGCGCAACACTGAGCCGCAACCTGGGCGACTTCGACTGTTCTCCGCGCCTCGCCCGGGTCGCGACTTTGAATCGTCAAGCTGCCGCGTCTACACGGCACGCCGACGACCGTCACGGCATCAAGGCCACGCGAAAAGGCTTCAACGTGCCGATATGACGCGGCTCTGCGACCCGCCGCTGGCGATCGATGTCGAGCTGGGCGCCGACGGCGCACCGGCACGGGTCAGCGCCGGGCCACTCCGCGGCACCCTCGTCCCCGCTTCACGATGGGTCGCCGACGCCGATTGGTGGTCGCGCCCGATCGCCCGCGAATACTGGAAGGCGATCCTCAACTCGGAGCTGCTGGTCGAGCTATTCCACGACCTGCACGAAGATGCCTGGTACCTGGAGCGGATCTATGACTAGCTACATCGACGCCGAGTAGCCACCATCCACCGGGATCGCCGCCCCGGTTATGAAGTCCGAGCCGCCGCTGGCGAGGAAGACCGCGATCCCCGCCAAGTCCACCGGGACACCCCAGCGTGCGGCCGGCGTCCGCGCCAGGATGCGTTCGTTGAGGCCTGGTATCTCGGCGCGCGCTCGCTCGGTGAGGGCGGTGTCGATCCAGCCCGGCAGGATCGCGTTCACCTGGACGTTGTCGGGTGCCCAGGCGACGGCCAGGGACCGCGTCAGCTGGACGATGCCGCCTTTGCTGGCGCTGTAGGGTGCCAGGTGGGAGCCGCCGAAGAGCGTCGTCATCGAACCGACGCTGATCACCTTGCCGCCTCCGTTTCGCTTCAGGTGCGGGTAGGCGGCCTTGGCACAGAGGAACGCGCTCGTCAGGTTGCTGTCGAGCACCGAGTGCCATTCCTCGAGCGTGTAGTCCTCGGGCCTCTTGCGGATGTTGATGCCGGCGTTGTTGACCAGGATGTCGAGCCGGCCGAATTCGGCGACCGCCTCGCGGACCAACCGCGTCGCCGAGTCTTCCTGGAGCAGGTCGGCGACCAGGGAGATGACATGCCCGTTTCCGGCGGCTTCGATCTCGGCGACCGCCCGCTCGTTCTTGTCCACCGAGCGGCCCGCTATGACGACTGCGGCGCCGGCCTCGGCGAGCGCCTTGGCCATGGCCAGGCCGA
>JALZAP010000317.1 GCA_030948245.1 Candidatus Dormiibacterota bacterium
GGCCCAGGGTGAGGCCGCGCGCCTTGAGCGCCTCCTCCAGCTGAAGGCCGTTGATGCCCGCCTGGACCCGGGCGAGCAGGTTGTGCTCGTCGATCTCGAGCACCTGGTTCAGGGCGGCCAGGTCGACGCCGACCTGGCCCGGCTGCAGGTCGACCGCGCCGGTCACCGCCGAGAGCCCTCCCATCGGAACCACCACGGTCCCGTTTCGGCTGCCTTCGCGAAGCAGCCTGGACACCTCTTCGTAGCTGCCGGGCCGGATCGGGACGCTCGCCTCGCCGCCGCCGGCGCGCCGGCGCATGATGCCGAGCGGCCAGGTGTCGCTCATGCCGCGGCGAGCCGGCCGGCCAGCCACCCGGTCAGCAGCGGCACGCCGAAGCCGCAGCCGCCCCCGGCGTAGTCGTAGCCGCCGAGGACGGAGCCGGCGGCGCGGAGGTTGGCAAAAGCCGGCGAACCGCTCGCATCGACCGGGCGGAGCGCGTCATCGGTGAGGAGACCGGTCCGAAACGCGGGCGCCGGATCGATGTACTCGAGGTGGCGAAGCCGCGGGTAGACCTCCTCGATCGGCTCGCCCTGGTAATAGACGGCCAGGTTGAGGAGCGGCTCGTGGACCAGCCGCGATTTGACCAGGCCGCCACCGATGAAGCGGCCGCCCGCGAGCACGAAGGAGTCGGCCGCCACCTCCTTGCCGGCACCCTTGAGCAGGGCGGCCGAAAGGCGCGGCCCGGCGCGGCGGAAGTAGGTCACCTCCCCCGCGACGACCTCGACCCGGGAACGCCGAAGGACCACCTCGAGCGCCTTCTGCAGTCGCCAGCCGTGAGGCGAGGGAGCAGCCGCCAGCAGCTCGAAGCCATTCTTGGGGAGCTTGACAAGGCCCGGTGGGAAGGCGACCAGGTCGGCGCTCGTCCGCACCGCCGGGGCAGGCTGGCCGAACAGGTCGCCAAGTGCGGCTCCCGCGGGCAGGCCCCTGAGTGGCGCCTTCACGACAGTTGTTTTGACGCCGTGCTCGGCCAGCGCCTCGGCTGTGCTGGCTGCGTCATAGTCGCCGACGTCTTCCAGCGCCGCGACCGCGACATGACGGCCGCGCAGCGAGCCGAGCTCGCCCGCGGCCACCGTGAGCGGGACCAATTGGGCGTTCCGCGCTGCGCCGTGGAGGTCGGCATAGCGGCCGCGGTGGCGCGCGTCACCGGCGAACGGGAGCCCGGCACGGCCCAGCTCGGCGATCAATGAGGCGCAGACGTGCTCGAGGTCGGAGGCCAGCTGCAGGTGGTCGCGGTAGAGCCGGGTGAAGGGATGAAAGGGCTCCTTCGCCATCACCTCCTCGAGGTCGGGGGCTATCTCCATGCCGCCCGCGTAGAGCGCGGTCGCGCCGGGCGCCCTGCTGACGAGGACGACGTCCGCGCCGGCCTGGGCCGCGGTGACGGCTGCCCAGGTCCCGGCGAGGCCACCGCCGACGACGAGCACCCGGCTCACCTCTCGAGCAGTCTCCGGGTCTCGGCCACATCGCGGGCGATGGCCTCCGCCAGCTCTTCAGCGCTGCCGAACTTCTTCTCATCGCGGAGGCGGGCGACGAAGGAGACCTCGAGCTGCTGGCCGTAGAGGTCGCCGTCGAAGTCGAGCAGGTAGACCTCGATCGTCAGGCGGTCACCGCCGAACGTCGGCCGGTAGCCGATGTTGAGGGCGCCGAGGTGCCGGCCACCGGGACTCTTGACGCGGACCGCGTAGATGCCCTGGACGGGCACCAGCTTGTTCAGCTGGACGGTCAGGTTGGCGGTCGGAAAGCCGAGCCCCCTCCCCACCTCGGCCCCATGCTCGACGGTGCCGCGAAGCACGAACGGTCGGCCCAGCAGCCGGTTGGCGGCGGGGACGTCGCCCTCCCCCAACAGCCGGCGGATCTCGGAGGAGTGGAGCTCCGTCCCGTCCATCTCGATCGGTTCGACGACCTCGACCGCGACGCCATGCTCGCGCAGCCAGTCGGGGTTGCCGTGGCGCCGGTGGCCGAAGCCGAAGTCAGGCCCACAGACAACCTTCTGGATCGTCATCGTCGCGCCAAGCGCGGCGATGAAGTCCTCGGGGCTGAGCTGGGCGACCTGGGGCGTGAACTTGAGCACGATCCCGTCATCGATCCCAAGTAGGTGGAGCAATCCGAGCTTCTCCTCGAGCGTCGTGATCGACTTCGGGCATGCGGCGGGCTCCAGGACACAGCGCGGATGGGGCTCGAAGGTGATCACGGCTGAGCGGCTGCCCCCACCGGCGGCAAGCTCTTTGACGCGATCGAGGACGTGCTGGTGGCCCAGGTGGATGCCGTCGAAGCTGCCGATGGCGAGGACCACGTCACCGATCGGCCTTTCGGGGAGGCCGGGGTGGACGATCAATTGGCGAACACCTTGTCAGGAACGAAGGTCCGGCGGAGCGGGTCGGCGTGGCCGAGGGCGACCAGCCGGCCGTCGCTCGCGTGGGCGCGCAGCGGTCCGCTTCCGGGCTCGGGAAGGACCCGGACGGTCCGCCCCTGGCGCACCATCGCCTCCTGCTCGATGTTGAGGCGGACCTTTTCCATCTCGGGCAGGATCGCCTCCGGTGCAAGCAGGTGTGTTTCGATCGCAGCCGCATCGCCGAGCTGTGTCATGC
>JALZAP010000318.1 GCA_030948245.1 Candidatus Dormiibacterota bacterium
GTTGTAGCCGAAGCCGAGGCCTTCGGTCACGACTCCGCTCGAGCTGCCCAGGGTATGCGTCAAAGAGACCGCGTTGCCCTCGCCGTCGACCACCGAGATGTGCGTGGTCGTGGGCGCTTCCAGCGGCGGCCGGCCTGCGAAGTGCTCCCCTTGAGCGGCGCGACGGCGAGCTTCCTCCGCGTAGCCCTTGTTGAGCAGGCCTTCCACCGGGATCTCCGCGAACTTCGGGTCGGCCAGGTGGCGCTCCCGGTCGGCGAACGCCCAGCCCATCGCCTCAACCCGCAGCCGGGCCGCCTCGAGGCTCGGCCAGCCCGCGACTCCGAACTGGTAGCCCTCGAGGAAGTTGAGCATCTGGAGCAGCGGCAGCCCGCCGGCGGGAGGCGCCGGCGCGACCACGCGAAGGCCTCGGTAGGTGGACTCCAACGGTGCGCAGACCTCGGCCCGGTAGCCGGACAGGTCGGAAGGGGAGATGAAGCCGCCGTGGGCCTGGAAGTCGGCCGCTATCCGAGTTGCGATGTCCCCTTCGTAAAAGGTGCGAGCGCCGTCGCGGGCCAGGGTTCGAAGAGTCCGGCCGTAGGCGGCCTGCACCAGTGTTTCGCCGAGCTCCTTGAGGCGTCCGTCATTGGTGTAGAGGACGCGAGCCGCGGGTGTGACCTGGATCCGCTGCGCCATCGGCAGCTGGTCGGGGCTCAGCTCGCTCGTCCAGCTGGCGCGGAGCCCGGCCGTGACCGCGAACCCATTTTCGGCAAAGGCGATCGCGGGCTGGAGCGCGTCGGCCCAGGAGATCGTCCCATGTCGCTCGAGAGCGAGGTCGAGGCCGGCGACGGTACCCGGGACGGCGACGCTCTGGTAACCGGCGTCGTTCACGCCTCCCTCGACGACGTAGTTGTAGCGATCCGCCGCCTCCTTCAGGAAGATCGACTCCCACATCTCGGCGCGCACCTGGCCGCCGGCGCGGGGATGGAACTCGATGACCTCGGTGCTACGGGTGGCCGCCAGGTGGACGAGCATCATGCCGCCGCCCCCGATGCCGCACATCTGGGGGTCGAGGACGCCCTGGCAGAAGGCGGTCGTCACCGCGGCATCGACGGCGTTGCCGCCTCGCCGGAGGACTTCGAGCCCCGCCTCTGCGGCGAGCGGCTGAGGGCAGACGATCATCGCCGGCATGGGTGCACTCAGCCTAGCTGCGCAGGAAATCGATGAGGGCGGAGCTGAACTGGTCGGCGACCTCATAAGGCAGCATGTGTCCGGCCTTCTCGAAGAGCTCGTAGCGTGCCTCGGGCAGCCGGCTCCGGATCCTCTCCACGTTGCTGACGGGAAGCAGCTGGTCCTCCTTGCCCCAGGCGACGAGGACAGGCATCTTGAGCTCGGGCAGCCGCTCCAGGAGCAGCCGCTCCGGCCGCACTCCGCGGACCCGGAGGCCCGCTCGGAGCACGTTCCAGAAATAGAGCCGCTGGGCTGGGTCGCTCAGCCACCGTCCGGCATCGCGCAGCTCCTGCTCGAGGACCTGCTCGTCCCAGGAGCTCGCGATCAGACCGAACACCTGGCGGAGCGCGAAGGGGCGCACCAGCGACTTGCCGATCCGGAGCGTGAGCAGCCGCAGACCGGGGTTGACGTCAGGGCCCACCGCGGCCGCGACGAGGGCCAGCCGGCGGACCCGCGTGGGGCGATGCAGCGCGAAGGCGGTGGCGATGGCGCCGCCAAGCGAATGGCCGACGAGGTCGACGGCATCGATGTAGAAGGTGTCGAGGAACGCCTCCAGGAAGGCGGTCGTGCCGGCCTCGTCGAGGACCTCGGGCGTCGGCTCGCTGTAGCCGAAGCCGGGCATGTCGATGCTGATCGCCCGGAAGCCCGCCTCGACCAGCCCCGGCACGGTGCGGCTCCAGTTCCGGAGCGAGTGGCCGATGCCGTGGAGGAGCAGCACCGTCGGACCCTGGCCGGTGTCCTCGTAGCGGACCTTGCGGCCGAGGATGCGGACGAAGCGGTGGTATTCGCTCAGGGCCGGGCAGGCCTCCCCCTCGGGCCCAGGTCGGTGGCGACCAGGCGGTGGGCGTCGGCGACCCACTCGGTCAGGAGCGGCCGCGTCTCGCGGGGGTCGATCAGCTTCTCGACACCGAAGCCCTCGGCCGTCCGGAAGGGCGACCGGACCGCCTCCAGCCGGTCGCTGATCTCCCCCTTCAGCCGCGCCGGGTCGGGCGAGGCCTCGAGCTCCCTCCGATAGGCGGCTTCGAGCCCGCCTTCGACGGGCAGGCTGCCCCAGTCGCCGCTCGGCCAGGCGAAGCGTAGGTTGAGCCTCTGGGCATTGCCGTGGCCCGCGCCGGCTACCCCGAAGACGCGGCGCACGATCACCGACACGAAAGGGACCTGGGCCTGATAGACGGCCGCGAGCGCGCGAACGCCACGGCGGATCGTTCCCGCCTTCTCGGCGTCGACCCCGACGACGAAGCCGGGCTGGTCGACCAGGTGGACGATCGGAAGGTGGAAGGTGTCGGCGAAGTCGACGAACCGGGCCAGCTTGTCGGAGGCGGCCGCGGTGAGGCCGCCGCCATAGATCTTGGGGTCGGAGGCGAGCACCGCCACCGGGTAGCCGTCGAGTCGGGCGAGAGAGGTGGTCAGGCTGGGGC
>JALZAP010000319.1 GCA_030948245.1 Candidatus Dormiibacterota bacterium
ATCTGACCCGGTTTCCCTTTGATTGAGGGGTGGACGCCCCCTGCTAGTTGAAGCCGAGCGCCGCGTCGAGGTCGGTGTAGGAGTCGATCGCCACGTCCCCCTCGGGGCCCTCGCCGGTGTCGTCATTGAAACCCCGGAAGCGCACCGCGCGCATGCCCAGCGCCCGTGCTCCGGCCATGTCGGTGAAGCGGAGGTCGCCGATGTGCGCCGCATCCGCGGGGTCGGCGCCGAGCCCCGCCAACGCCTTGCGGAAGATCTCCGGCCGCGGCTTGGTGACGCCGACTTCGTCCGAGAACGCCAGCGCCTCCTGCTCGAAGTGGCGGGCGAGCCCGGTTCGCTGAAGCTGGCCGCGGAGCACCCTGCCGACCATCATCCCCGAGTCGCAGACGATTCCCAGTGGGATGTCCCGGACGCGGAGTCTGCTGATCGCGTCCTCCACCCCGGCGATCGGGGTCAGGACCCGCTCCGGCACCGGGTCCTCGATGATGCGCTGCAGCTCGGCCCGGGACTCGGGCGGCGCCTCGAGGCGCAGCTCGGCCAGGAAGTGCTCGATTATCGCCGCCGGACCGAAGACGCTGGCCTTGCGCCAGGCGACATCCTGTCTGGCGATGCCGGCGGCGAAAGCCGCGTCGACGACCTGGGGCGAGAGCTCGGCACGGTGGCGAGCAACGAAATCGCGGACCGCCCTGCCGCGGACCTCGGCCAGATGTCCGTGCCACTCGAATAGGGTTCCCCAGAAGTCGAACGTGACAGCTTTGATCTGAGGGGGGACGTCCTCCCTGCCGGCGGGGCTCGGCAAAGCCTGCGCCCGTCCCACCCCCCTGGGCCGGTCAGGCACCGACGTCGACCGCGCGGCGCGGAATCTCTCCGGCCAGCAGCGGCTCGAGGAAGAAGGCGATCCGGCGGGGCGCGAATGTCTCTCCCGATCCCTGGAGCTCGGACAGCGTCCACCAGCGGAACTCCTCCAGCGCGACCAGCTCCTGGGCGTCGTTGCCGGAACGGTCGACCTCGTGCGCGTCGACGCGGACCAGGTAGAAGCGCTCCCGCTGCCGGTACGGCCGTCCTTTCCAGCTGAAGCCGTGCTCGCGCAACCAAACCCAGGGCCCGAGTTCGGCGTCCCTGAGACCGACCTCCTCGGCCAGCTCGCGAAGCGCGGCCTCGCGGTGATCCTCGCCTGTCCTGAGCCCGCCGCCGGGCGTGATCCAGAGGTGGTCACCGCTTTGCAGGCGCCATCTTGCGAGCAGCAGCCGCCCCGCGGCGTCGAGGAGGAGCACCCGGGCGGCATGACGGAGAGTGGGCTCCTGTCTGATCCGAGGGGGGACGTCCCCCGTGCCGGCCGTGCTCGGTACAGCGTGCGCGCGGTCTGCCCCCCCAATCAATTCAGGAGAGGACGTCATCGACCACCTCGAGGCTGATGGCGACCAGGCGGAATCGGACCGGGCCGCGCCAACCGCTGGCGGCCCGGTACTCGGCCACGGTGCTCGCCATCGCGCGCTGCTTGCCGGCGTCGATCGCCTCAGCAGGCGTGCCGTGGCGGGTTCCGACGCGCGTCTTCACCTCGACCAGCGAGACCTCGCCTGCCCGCCGGCAGACGAGGTCGATCTCACCCCGCCGGCAGCGGAAGTTGCGAGCCAGCACCTCGTAGCCGAGACCCCGGAGGTGCTCGGCGGCGAGGTCTTCGCCCGCTTTACCCAACCGCTGCCGGGTCAGCAATCTCGATCGCGATCGGTCCGCCGGCGGCCAGCTCGCGAACCCGACGCCAGGAGGTCCGGTGGATCGGGCTGGGGCCGAGGAAGCGGATCGCCTCCTGGTGGGCGGCCGTGGCGTAGCCCTTGTGAAGGGCGAAGCCGTAGCCGGGAAACTGGCTGTCGAACTCGATCATCTGGAGGTCGCGGTGGACCTTGGCAACGATGCTCGCCGCCATAATCGAGGCGCAGGTGCTGTCGCCCTTCACAACCGCCAGCTGGGGCAGCGGCGATTCCGGTACGTCGAACGCGTCGAGGAGCAAGTACTCCACCGGGAGGCCGAGGGAGGCGACCGCTCGCTCCATCGCCAGCTGCCGGGCCCGGGTCATCCCGACCCGGTTGAACTCGCGGGCGTCAACCTGACCGACGCCGACCGCGACCGCGTGACGGCGGATCCGGCGGTCGAGGACCAACCGCTGGGCGTGGTTGAGCCTCTTGGAGTCGTCGAGCCCGGGCAGCCGGGCGCCCAGCGGCAGGACCGCGGCACCCGCTACGACGGGCCCCGCAAGCGGGCCAAGGCCGACCTCGTCGACGCCCGCGACGACCTTGAACCCCATCCCGAGAGCCGTCCGCTCCCAGGCCCAGAGCTGCGGCCGCCGGGTCCTTTTCCTCACCGTCCGCAGCCTACTCAAAGCGGGCCGCCTGGGACAGCGTTTACCGGGCCGCCACCGCCTTTGCCTGATTTCAGGGGGGACGCCCCCTGTCGCCCGTGCTCGGCTAAGCCTGCGCGCGGGCAACCCCTCTGGTCTTGGTCTTTGCCTTGGGCTCCGGCTCGACGTCCCCGTCCCCATCCACCGGCGTGGCCTTGACGGCGGCCACCTTGGGGCGGCGCTCCTTGATCCGGCCTTCCTTGCCGACCTTGTCGCGGAGGTAGTAG
>JALZAP010000037.1 GCA_030948245.1 Candidatus Dormiibacterota bacterium
GATCAGAAGCGGCGCGAGGAGCAGCGCCGCCGGCGAGGGCCGGGCTCCGCGGACCGGGATCGGCACCGCCGGGTCGACCAGCACCAGTCCAGCCACGTTCTTGGGCGCGGCAGCCGCCTCGAGTATCGACAGGTGACCCCCGGTCGAGTTCCCGACCAGGACCGCCGGCTCGCCCGCGACCTTCTCGATGAAGGAGTCGATCAGGTGGCGGTGGTTGGCGAGCGTCGCCTTTCGGCCGGCCCGCGGCGTCAGCCCGTGGCCGATCAGGTCGATCGCGTAGACGCGGTGGTCCTCGGCGAGGTCGGGGCCGACGGCCAGCCAGTTGAGGCGGCTGCCGCCGAGCCCGTGGATCAGGACGATCGGCTTGCCGTGGCCGCCGAAGTCGGCGTAGTGGATCGGACCGTCGAGATCGACGTCCACTTCGCGCATGGCTACATTCGTATCACGCGGGAACGGCGGTCTGCTCCCGGTCCTGGGACGTCCCCTTGGCAACCTTGGCGACCTTCGCCTTGGCCGACGACTTGAGTGTCCCGGCCCTCTCCAGGATCGGTCGCAGGTATTGCCCGGTGTAGGAGGCCGGGTTCCGCGCAAGCTGCTCCGGGGTTCCGGTGGCGACCAGGTAGCCGCCCTTGTCGCCGCCTTCGGGACCGAGGTCGATCATCCAGTCGGCCGTCTTGAGGACCTCCAGGTTGTGCTCGATGACGACCACCGTGTTGCCCTGGTCGACCAGCCGGTGGAGGACGTGGAGGAGGCGCTCGACGTCCGCGTAGTGGAGTCCGGTCGTGGGCTCGTCCAGGATGTAGAACGTTTTACCCGTGTCTCGGCGCGAGAGCTCGGTCGAGAGCTTCACCCGCTGCGCCTCGCCACCGGAGAGCTGCGTCGACGGCTGGCCGAGCTTGATGTAGCCGAGTCCGACGTCCTGCAGCGTCCGCAGCTTGACCCGGATCCGGGGCACGTTCTCGAACGTCTCCACCGCCTCGTCCACGGTCTGGTCGAGCACGTCGGAGATGGAGTGCCCGCGAAACTTGATCTCCTGCACCTCGCGGTTGTAGCGGGTGCCGTGGCAGACCTCGCAGGGCACGAAGACGTCGGGCAGGAAGTGCATCTCGATCTGGATGATGCCGTCGCCCTTGCACGCCTCGCAGCGCCCCTGGTTGGGCACGTTGAAGGAGAAGCGGCCGGCCTTGTAGCCGCGCATCTTCGCCTCCGGCAGGCTGGCGAAGAGCTCGCGCAGCGGGGTCCAGAGCCCCGTGTAGGTGGCCGGGTTGGAGCGCGGCGTGCGACCGATCGGCGACTGGTCGATGTCGATGACCTTGTCGATGTGCTGGAGGCCCTCGATCGCCCGGTGCGCCCCCGGCTTCTCCTTCGCCCGGAAGAAGAACTGGCCCAGCCGGCGGGAGAGGATGTCGGTTATCAGGGACGACTTGCCCGAGCCGGAGACGCCGGTCACGGCGACGAACTGCCCGAGCGGGATCTCGACGTCGACGTCCTTCAGGTTGTTCTCCCGCGCGCCCCGGATCACGAGCTTCTTGCCCGATCCTTCCCGGCGCCGCTTGGGGACGGGCACCGCGAGGTCGCCCCGCAGGTAGCGGGCCGTCAGCGAGGTCGGGTGGGCGAGGACCTCGTCGACCGTCCCGGCGGCGATTATCTCGCCGCCGTGCTCGCCGGCCCCCGGCCCGATGTCGACCATGTAGTCGGCGGTCCGGATGGTGTCCTCGTCGTGCTCGACGACGATCAGCGTGTTGCCGAGATCGCGGAGCTTGATCAGGGTCGAGATCAGCTTCCGGTTGTCGCGCTGGTGCAGCCCGATCGAGGGCTCGTCGAGGATGTAGAGCACGCCCATCAGCTTGGATCCGATCTGGGTCGCGAGCCGGATCCGTTGCGACTCGCCACCGGAGAGCGAGTTCGCCGCCCGGTTGACGGTGAGGTACTCGAGGCCGACGTCGACGAGGAACTGGAGCCGTTCCTTGATCTCCTTCAGGATCCCGCGCGCGATCAGCTGCTCCCGCTCATTCAGCTCGAGGCGCTCGAAGAAGTCGATCGCTCCGACCACCGAGAGCTCACAGATGTCGGCGATGTCGCGGCCCGCCACCGTCACCGCCAGCGACTCCGGCTTGAGCCGCTTGCCCTGGCAGGTGGGACAGGGCTTGTCGCTCATGTACTTCTCCAGCTCCTCCCGCACGAACTCGCTCTCCGTCTCGTTGTGGCGGCGGGAGAGGTTGGCGAGGATGCCCTCGAAGCTGGCCTCGTACCAGCGCTTGTGCCGGTACTGGTTGGTGTAGGTGAAGCGGATCTTGTTGCCGCCGGTACCCTCCAGCAGCACCTTGCGGTGCTCCGCTGACAGCTTGCCCCAGGGCCTGTGCATGTCGATCTTGAAGTGCTTGGCGACCGCGTCCAGCAGCTCGGGGTAGAAGAAGTTCGACTTGCTCCAGGGCGCGATCGCTCCGTCGGCCAGGGAGAGCGACGGGTCGGGCGCGACCAGGTCGGCGTCGGCGACCAGCCGCGTGCCCAGGCCGGTGCAAGTGGGACACGCGCCGTGCGGCGTGTTGAAGGAGAAGTTGCGCGGCTCCGGCTCGGGCACGCTGGTGCCGTCGTAGGCGCAGGAGAAGTCCTGGCTCATCAGCCTTTCCTCTCCCCCGTCGTTCGGCACCAGGAGGACCGAGCCGTGGCCCAACCGCAGCGCCGTCTCCAGCGAGTCGACGAGGCGGGTGCGCTGGTCGGCACCCAATACGAGGCGGTCGACGACCACCTCGATGTCGTGCTTCTTGTTCTTCTCGAGCGGGATCGTCTCGTCGAGCGTGTAGATCTGGCCGTCGACCCTTACCCGAACGAAGCCGCCCTTCCGGAAATCCTCGAGCAGCGAGAGGTACTCGCCCTTCCGCCCTCTGACCACCGGCCCGAGGACCATCAGGCGGGTGCCGGCGGGCATCTTCTCAACCTGGTCGGCCATCTGGTCGACCGTCTGCTTGGCGATCGGCCGGCCGCAGACCGGGCAGTGCGGCTGGCCGACGCGGGCGAAGAGGAGGCGCAGGTAGTCGTAGACCTCGGTCACCGTCCCGACCGTCGAGCGCGGGTTCTTGGAAGTTCCCTTCTGGTCGATCGAGATCGCCGGCGAAAGGCCCTCGATGACGTCGACGTCGGGCTTCTCCATCTGGCCCAGGAACTGCCGGGCGTAGGAGGAGAGCGACTCGACGTAGCGGCGCTGGCCCTCGGCGTAGATGGTGTCGAAGGCGAGCGACGACTTCCCCGAGCCGGACAGGCCGGTGAAGACGACCAGCCGGTCGCGGGGGATGACGAGGTCGACGCCCTTGAGGTTGTGCTCGCGAGCGCCGCGGATGGTTATCCGGTCGATGGGCACCTAGGAATCCTTCTCCGGCAGGTAGACGATGAAACTAGCGGAGGCGGTCCCGACGAGGTCGCCGCCGACCTCGAGCCGGCACGCGCCGACAGCGGTCCGGCGGCCGTGGTGGATGACCGTGCCGGTGGCGCGGACCGCCTGCCCGATCTGGACCGGGCGCAGGAAGCTGAGCTTGAGGTCGAAGCTCATGTGCTTCTCCCCCTCCGGCAGCACTGTCGCCAGCGCCGATCCCATCGCGGAATCCGCCAGCAGCGCGAGGTAGCCGCCGTGGCAGATGCCCTGGAAGTTGGTCATCGCCTCGGTTGCGACCATCTCCACCAGGCTCCGGCCCGGCTCGGCCTCGATCAGCGTCAGCCCGGCGCTGCGCCAGGCCGCCGAGGAGGAGAGGTGGTCGCCCTCGAGCAGCCGCTGGATCCGGTCCTGCATAGTCACTCCGCCCGCGTGTGCTCCCGCGCCGGCAGCTGAAACGCGAGCACCGAGGAGGTGGCCACCGCCGCGACCTTGCCCTCCGCGTTGTGGACGGTCGACTCCAGGAAGATGACGGTCCGGCCGGCCTTGACGACCCTGCCCTCAGCCTGGACCACGCCCCGGATCACGGGCCGGACAAAGTTGATCTTGAGCTCGATCGTCGTGTTGGCCCAGCCGACCTCCTGGACGGTCATCCCGGCCATCCCCATCGCGGCGTCGGCGATCGCGGTCAGGACGCCCCCCTGGACGACCCCGTTCGGCTGGTGGTGCTTCTCCGACGCCTCGAACTCGAGCACGACGCGGCCTTCCTCGACGGTCGTCACCGTGATGCCATACGGCTCCGCCCAGCCACCCCGGGCGGGATGGCCCTCGCCGCGCTTGAAGAGTTCCAGCCACGTCGCCAAGCGCTACGGTCCTCGGCGGGTCCGGCCGCGATACCGCGAAGGGCCGGCGGCGCGCCGCTTGGGGGCCGCCGCGATGGCCAGCGCGACGTCCTGGTCGTCCTCGCCGGCATCCTCGCCCGCGATCCGCTTGCGCAGCGCCATGATCCGGTCCCGGACCTTGGCCGCGTCTTCGTAGGCAAGCTCGCGCGACAGCCGCTTCATCTCCTTCTCGAGGTCGCGGACGATCGCGATCAGGTCCTCGCGGGGCAGCCCGGCGACGCCGGTGAGGTCGGCCGCGTCGGCGGCGATCTCCGCCTTCTCCAGATGCAGGTTGTAGATCGCTTTGATCACCGTCGCCGGCGTGATCCCGTGCTCCTCGTTGTAGGCGACCTGGATGCCGCGCCGGCGGTCGGTCTCCTCGATCGCCTCCCGCATCGAGTCGGTGATCTTGTCGGCGTACATGACGACGTGACCGTCGACGTTCCGGGCGGCTCGGCCGATGATCTGCACGAAGGAGCGGAAGGAGCGCAGGTAGCCCTCCTTGTCGGCGTCCAGGATCGCGATGAAGGAGACCTCGGGCAGGTCCAGTCCCTCGCGGAGGAGGTTGATGCCGACCAGCACGTCGAAGGTGCCCAGGCGGAGATCGCGGAGGATCTCAATGCGCTCCATCGTGTCGATGTCGGAATGGATGTAGTTGACGCGGAGCCCCATCTCCTTCATGTAGTCGGTGAGGTCCTCCGCGAAGCGCTTAGTCAGCGTCGTCACCAGCGACCGCTGGCCCGCCTCGGCCCGCTTGCGCACCTCGGCGATGAGGTCGTCGACCTGGCCCTCGCTCTTGCGGACCTCGATGATCGGGTCGACCAGGCCGGTCGGCCGCACGATCATCTCCACCGAGCGCTCGGAGCGGCGAATCTCATAGGGCCCCGGGGTCGCCGACACGTAGACGACCTGCTTCACCCGCTCCTCCCACTCGTCGAAGGAGAGCGGCCGGTTGTCGAACGCGGAGGGCAGCCGGAACCCGTACTCGACCAGGGGCCCCTTGCGAGAGCGGTCGCCGCCCAGCATCCCGCCCACCTGGGGCACCGCTACGTGGGACTCGTCGACGAAGATCAGCGAGTCCTCGGGTAGGAAGTCGAGCAGCGTGTAGGGCGCCTCGCCGGGCTGCCGGCGGGTGAGGTGGCGAGAGTAGTTCTCGACGCCGGCGCAGGTTCCCGTCTCGCGGAGCATCTCGAGGTCGAAGTTGGTCCGCTGCCGGAGCCGCTGCGCCTCCAGCAGGCGGTCGTGCTCCTCGAACCACCTGACCCTCTCCTCGAGCTCGATCTCGATGTCGGTGAGGGCGAGCTCCAGCTTCGCCGCCGGTGTCACGTAGTGGGTCGCCGGGAAGACCTTCAGGTCGTTTCGGGAGCCGAGGATCTCGCCCGTGGTGCCGTCCATCTCGAGGATCCGCTCGATCTCGTCGCCGAAGAACTCGACCCTGAAGACGCGCTCCTCATACGCCGGGACCAGGTCGACGACATCGCCCCGGACGCGGAAGCGGAGGCGCGCCAGCTCGTAGTCGTTCCGCTCGTACTGGAGCTCGGTCAGCTTGCGGAGGAACATCTCCCGCCGCAGCGTCGCGCCCTTGGTGATCTCGAGCGACTCGCCCATGTAATCCTCCGGCGAGCCGATGCCGTAAATGCAGCTGACGCTGGCGACGACGATCACGTCGCGGCGGGTCAGCAGAGCCTGGGTCGTCGCGTGGCGGAGCCGGTCGATCTCCTCGTTCCGCGAGGAGTCCTTCTCGATGTAGGTGTCGGAGCGTGCGATGTATGCCTCCGGCTGGTAGTAGTCGTAGTAGCTGACGAAGTACTCGACCGCGTTCTCGGGGAAGAGCCGCCGGAACTCCGCCCAGAGCTGGGCGGCGAGGGTCTTGTTGGGGCTGAGCACGAGCGCCGGGCGCCCGAGCTGCTCGATCGCCCACGCCATCACGTTCGTCTTGCCGCTCCCGGTGACGCCCATCAGGACCTGCTCCTTGAGGCCCTCCCGCACGCCACCGACGATCTCCTCGATCGCTTTCGGCTGATCCCCGGTGGGCTCGAACGGCGCGCGCAGAAGGAAGGGTTTGGGCATTCGGTAGGCCCGAATTGTACCAAGCAAAGGGCCCGCGCGAACAGTTGTTCGCCGCCTTGGAAACGGTTCTATCAGCGCGAGGCGAGAACCGACGCGTCGCACATCACCGAGGAGGGGCGGAAACACTTTCTGCCTGGACTTCACCAAACTTACGTTCGGGTCCGACGACTTGACAAGCCCCTATCCGCCGGCGTTTTCCCTAGGGGAGGTTGAGGATTATCCCCTCGACCACCGTTCCAGCCGAGATCCCCATCCCACCGGGGGGGATCCGGACCAGGGCATGCGCACCCACCAGCGACATCAGGCGAGAGGATGACTGGGAGCCGGTCGAGGTGGCGACCAGCTCGCCCCCGTCCCGGACGAGGGTGACGCGCTGGTACTCGGTCCGGTCCCCTGCTGCCCTCGCGTCATAGGCCAGGCGCACCGGAAGCCGGGGCCGCTCCAGCTCCGCATAACCCTGCAGCCGGCGGAGCGCCGGGCGGACGAAGACCTCGAAAGTCACCAGGGACGAGACCGGGAAGCCGGGCAGGCCGAAGGCGAGGCGCGGTCCGGGTAGCGTCGCGAACGTGAAGGGCTTCCCGGGACGCAGCTTGACGCGCCCGATGTGGACCTCGCCAAGGCTTTCCAGCAGGGGCTTGACGAGGTCGTGGGTGCCGACCGAGACACCGCCCGAGGTAACCAGCACGTCGGCGTCGACGAGCGCCTCCTCGACAAGCGCCCGGAGCTTCGCCGGGTCGTCGGGCGCGGTCCCCAGCAGGCGTACCTCTGCTCCCGCCTCGGATAGAGCGCCGAGCAGCGCAAAGCGGTTGGAGTCGACGATCTGCCCGGGTCCTGGCTCGTCCCCCACCTCGACAAGCTCGTCGCCGGTCGACATTAGGGCGACCCGCGGGAAGCGCCGCACGGGAAGGGCGGCGAAGCCCATCGCCGCCGCAAGGCCGAGCTCTGGCGGACCGAGTGCACGGCCCGCCTTCAGCGCGACCTCGCCGCGCTTCAGGTCGGCCCCCGGCTGATGGAAGTTGGCGCCCGGGCTCAGCGAGGTCCGGATGCTGACGAGGTCGCCGTAGAGGTCGGTGTCCTCCACCATCACGACCGCGTCGGCGCCCTCGGGTAGCACTCCGCCGGTCAGGATCCGCGCCGCCGTGCCCGGCTCCAGCGCGCCGGTGAAGGGATGGCCGGCCGCCGATTCCCCGATGACCCGCAGCCGCGAGCCGGCGTCGGCCGCCCGGATGGCGTAGCCATCGACGGCGCTCGCCGGCCACGGTGGGAGGTCGCGCGGCGCGACCAGGTCCTCGGCCAGCACCCGTCCATAGCAGTCGCCGATGGCGGCGCCTTCGACCGGCAGCACCGGGGTCAGCCGGAGGACCCGGGAGTGCGCCTCCGCCACGTCGATCAGCGGGTAGGTCGAGGCTCTCATCGCGGCTCCGACTTTAAGCCAGCCGCGGGAACAACCTCCAGCGTCAGCCGCGCCCGGATCCGGCGTAGCGCCGTCAGCACCGCCGGACCCAGGAGCAGCACCAGGGCGCCGTTGCCGGCCGCCCGGAACGCGTCATAGGCGAGCGAAGTGACGAGGTAGAAGTGGGCGAAGCCGGCCAGCGCCGCGTCGACCGGCATGCCCGGGACCCAGCCGAAGCCGCCCGCGCCGCGGAAGTAGGTCCAGTCGTAGACGTCGAGGATCGCGCCGAAGGCCAAGCCGGTGACGATGCCGACCAGCGCCAGGACCAGGGTCCGGCGGGAGACGAGGCCGGCCCAGCCCGCGGCGGCGCCCACCCAGCCGACGCCGAACATCTGGTACGGCAGCCAGGGCCCCACGCCGCCGGTGGCCAGCGCCGAAACGAGCAGCGCCGTCGCGCCCGTCAGGAAGCCGAAGGAGGGCCCGAAGACGTAGCCGGCGCAGAGGACGAGAAAGAAGATCGGGCTGAAACCGCCGATCCCGTTGACGAGCAGCATCCGGAGGGCCGCGTCCACCGCGGCCAGCGCGGCTAGCAGCGCCAGCAGGCGCGCGTCGAGGCGGCGGGTGCCGATTTCCACCAGGCCGAGCACGAGCAGGGTGGCGACGGCGACGGCGATCGCCGGGGCGGCCGGCGGCAGCCCCAGGCCGGTGAACGGCCAGAGGAAGAGGCCGAGGCCCGCCAGGGACGCGAGCGTGAGCCTCATCCGAGGCGAACCACCCGGTCGGCCACTGTCGCGGCGAGCTCCTCGTCGTGGGTTGCCAGGACGACCGAGGCGCCGGCGGCGGCGAGCCTGTCGACCACCGCGACCAGGCTCCTCCGGGCAGCGCCGTCCATGCCCCGAGTCGGCTCATCGAGCAGGGCCAGCTCGGGCGGACCGGCGACGACGGCGGCTATCGCCGCCCGCTGTCGCTCCCCACCGCTCAGGTCGCGGGGATAGCGGCCGCCCAGCTCGGCCAGGCCCAGCTCGCGCAGCAGGTCCGACGCGTCCTCCCGGCCGCCGGTGCGGCGGAGGGTGAGCTGGACCTCCTCCCGGACCGTCGGCTGGTGGAGCAGCGCCGCCGGGTCCTGGGGCAGGTACGCCGTTCGCCCCGCCGGCCGGACAACCGTGCCGGCAAGCGGCTTCAAGAGGCCGGCGAGGACGCGCAGCAGGGTGGTCTTGCCGGAGCCGTTGGGACCGCAGACGGCGATCACCTCTCCCCTCCTTCCTTCCATGCTCAGGTCTTCCAGCACCGGCCGGCCGGCGCCCGCGGTGACGGCGTCGAACCGCCAGCCGACCGCGCCTTGGCGGCGGACAGGCCGCGCGAGGGTCTCCGGCGGGGAGTCAAGACCGCCTTCGCCGACGGTGCCGCCGGCAGCGGTCAGCAACCGCGTGGCGGCCGGCCGGAAGAGGTCGAGGCGGTGCTCGCCGACAACGACGGCGGTGCCGGCGTCGCGGAGCCGGAGGCAGGCCGCGGCAAGGGCTCGCGCGCCGGCGGCGTCGAGCTGGGATGTCGGCTCGTCGAGGACGACCAGGGCTGGCCGCAGCGCGATCGCGCCGGCCAGGGCCACCCTCTGGCGCTCGCCGCCGGAGAGTGTCGAGATGCGGCGCCCGCAAAGCTCCAGCACGCCGACCGCGGCGAGCGCCTCCTCCACCCGGTCCAGCATCTCCGGCCGCGGCACCCCGGTGTTCTCCAGGCCGAAGGCGACGTCGTGCTCGACGGTCGCGTGTACGAACTGGGCCTCCGGGTTCTGGAAGACGAAGCCGACCGACCGCGCGAGACGGCTCGTCGGGGTTGTCAGCAGGTCATGGCCGGCGATCCGGGCCGAGCCGGCTACCCGACCGCCGTGGAAGTGGGGAACGAGCCCGTTGAAGGCACGCAGCAGGGTCGACTTCCCACCGCCCGAGGGCCCGCTGACCAGCGTCAGGCC
>JALZAP010000320.1 GCA_030948245.1 Candidatus Dormiibacterota bacterium
GACATCGCCATCCTGACCGGGGCCCAGGTCATCACCGAGGAGCTCGGCCTCCGCCTCGAGGACGCCGACATCGACAAGCTTGGCAGCGCCCGCCGCGTCACCGTCACCAAGGACAACACCACCATCGTCGAGGGCGGCGGTGACCCCAAGCGGATCCAGGCCCGGGTCGCGGAGCTGCGTGGCCAGATCGCCGAGGTCGAGAGCGACTGGGACCGGGACAAGCTCGAGGAGCGGATCGCCCGGCTGGTGGGCGGCGTCGCCGTGATCACGGTGGGCGCGCCCACCGAGACCGAGCTCAAGGAGCGCAAGGCCCGCGTCGACGACGCCCTGGCCGCAACTCGCGCGGCGGTTGCCGAGGGCATCGTCCCCGGCGGCGGTACCGTCCTGATCCGCTCCCAGGCGGCCCTGGACAACCTCGGACTCGAGGGCGACGCCGCCGCCGGCGCCAACATCGTCCGTCGCGCCCTCGACGCACCCACTCGCCAGATCGCAAACAACGCCGGGGTCGAAGGCTCGGTGGTGGTCGAGAAGGTTCGCCAGCGCAAGGGCAACGAGGGCTACAACGCCGCCACCGGCGAGTATGTCGACATGCTCAAGGCCGGGGTCGTCGACCCCGCCAAGGTGACCCGCTCGGCGGTCCAGAACGCTGCCAGCATCGCCGGCATCCTGCTGACCACCGAGACGTTGATCTCGGACAAGCCGGAGGAGGCGGAGGCGGGCGCGGGTGCCCACGCCGGCCACGACCACGGCGGCATGGACGACTTCGGGGACGACTACTAGCCACACACTCCAGCCCTGAGGACCAGGGGCGGTCAGCCGGATAATTGGGGCGTGAAGACTGCGGTTGGCCAGTTCGAGCCCAAAATTCTCGAGGTTGACGCCAACCTGGCTTCGGTGAGGCGCCTGGCCCAGGCTGCCGCCGACGAGGGGGCCGACCTGGTGGTCCTGCCCGAGCTATGCACCGCCGGCTACGTCTTCCGCGACAAGGATGAGCTGCGACCATTCGCGGAGCCGGCGACGCCGGCTGAGCTTGGCAGGGCCCTGACCGGCTGGGCGGCGCTGGCCCAGGAGCACCGGATGTTCATCACCGGCGGCTTCCCCGAGGCGGCCGGCGGCGTCTTCTACAACAGCTCCGCCCTGATCGGACCGGATGGCCTTGTGGGCGTCTTCCGCAAGGTGCACCTGTTCTTCAACGAGAAGGACCTGTTCCAACCCGGCGACCTCGGCTTCCCGGTGTTCGATCTGCCCTTCGGCAAGGTCGGGCTCCAGATCTGCTACGACACCTCCTTCCCGGAGTCAGCGCGGTCGCTGGTGCTCGCCGGCGCCGAGCTGATCTGCACCTCGGGCAACTTCGTCACCAACTTCAGGCGCCAGGTCTGGGACGACCGCGGCTACACCCACGCCTGCCTGACCAGTCTCGGGATCGCCGCCCAGAACCAGGTCTACGTCGCCCTCGCCGACCGGGTCGGCACCGAGCGCGACGTCACCTTCGTCGGCGCCAGCATGATCGTCGGCTGGGACGGCTGGCCGCTGGCCGGCCCCGCCTCCAAGGACCAGGAGCAGCTGCTGGTCGCCGACATGGAGCTGGCCGAGGCCACCCGCAGGCGGCAGCGCAACCCCCGCAACCATGCCATCACCGACCGGCGGCCGGACCAGTACCGATCCGAGCCCATCCCCGAGCCCGCTGCCGCGGCGCCCGACGCCGCCGCCACCCCGGCTGAGACCCCCGCGTGACCCTCGACCTCGGCCGGATCCTGGGCCGGACCTTCTCGATCACCTGGCGGCACAAGTGGCTCTGGCTCCTCGGCGTTGTCGGCGGCGGCAGCTTCGGCTTCCGAGCCAATTTCCCGGGCGGTGGCGGCGGCCGGGGCAACACCTCGTCGGCGCAGGTGCAGCACTTCCTCAACGACTGGGCCTGGCTGATCATCCTGGTCGTGGCCGTCCTGCTTCTGGTCGTGCTGGTGACATTCATTCTCAGCTGCATCGCGATTCCCGCCGCGACGTGGGCGGCCCTGGCCCTTGACGCGGGTGAGCCGGCGACGCTGGGGAGCGCCTGGCGGCAGGGAGTACGAAGGTTCTGGGTCTACGTCCGGCTGGCCCTGCTCAAGCTTGCGATCGGCCTTGCGGTGGGCATCGTTGCCGGCGCCCTGGTCCTGATCGGGCTGCTGATCTTCGCCAGCGCCGGCAAAGGGTCTTTATTGGTGCTGGTCCCGCTCGCGATCCTGCTGGTCCTCGCATTCATCGCCGTCGCGATTGCGCTCGCGTTCCTTTTCGCCTGGTCGGAGCGGATGCCGGTGCTGCTCGGGGTGGGGGCCGTCGACGCCCTGCGCACGAGCGCGCGGGTCGCCCGCGGGGCGTGGGTGGATACCCTCGTCTTCGCGATCGTCATGGGCCTGGTTGCGGGCTTCATCGGGCTTGGCGTGCTGGTGGTCGCCGTCGTCTTCGCCATTCCTGGGATCGTCATCGCGTTTGCCGGCCTGGCTGCCGGGTCTTCCCTGGCCATCGGCATCGGGGTCGTCCTGGCGCTGGTCCTTGGCGGCGCCGTGCTCATCATCGGCGGCGGGTTTGTCGGCGCGCTCGTCCAGGTCGGCTACGCGC
>JALZAP010000321.1 GCA_030948245.1 Candidatus Dormiibacterota bacterium
CTCCGGGATGCCGGCCTCGAGCGTGTTGTCACCCTTGACGATCGCCTCGTAGGCCTTGACGCGGCCGACGATGTCGTCCGACTTGACGGTCAGGATCTCCTGCAGGACGTGCGCGGCGCCGTACGCCTCGAGCGCCCACACCTCCATCTCGCCGAAGCGCTGGCCGCCGAACTGCGCCTTGCCTCCCAGCGGCTGCTGGGTGACCAGGCTGTAGGGGCCGGTCGAGCGGGCGTGGATCTTGTCCTCGACAAGGTGCGCCAGCTTCAGCATGTAGATCCAGCCCACCGTGACCGGGTCCTCGAACTCCTCGCCGCTGCGCCCGTCGCGCAGCTTGACCTTGCCTGACTTGGGCAGCCCGGCGGCTTCCAGCTCGGCGCGGATCGAATCGATCGGCGCCCCGTCGAAGACGGGCGTCTGGATCTTGATCCCGAGCACCTTGGCGACCCAGCCGAGGTGCGTCTCGAGCACCTGGCCGAGGTTCATCCGGCTCGGCACGCCGAGCGGGTTGAGCACGATGTCGACTGGGGTGCCGTCGGGCATGAACGGCATGTCCTCCTCGGGGAGGATCCGGCTGACGACGCCCTTGTTGCCATGCCGGCCGGCCATCTTGTCGCCGGCCGAGATCTTCCGCTTCTGGGCGACGTAGACCCGGACCAGCTCGTTGACGCCGGGGCTGAGCTCGTCCTTCGTCTCCCGGCTGAAGACTTTGACGTCGACGACGATGCCGCGCTCCCCGTGGGGGACGCGGAGCGAGCTGTCGCGCACCTCGCGCGCCTTCTCTCCGAAGATCGCGCGGAGGAGCCGCTCCTCGGCGGAGAGCTCGGTCTCGCCCTTGGGCGTGATCTTGCCGACCAGGATGTCGCCGGGGTGAACCTCGGCGCCGATGTAGACGATGCCCCGCTCGTCGAGGTTGCGGAGCGCGTCGTCGCTGACGTTGGGGATGTCGCGGGTGATCTCCTCGGGGCCGAGCTTGGTCTCGCGGGCCTCGATCTCGAACTCCTCGATGTGGATCGAGGTGTACTTGTCCTCCTTGACGATGGTCTCGGAGAGGAGGATCGCGTCCTCGAAGTTGTAGCCCTCCCAGGGCATGAAGGCGACGAGCACGTTCTGGCCCAGTGCCAGCTCACCGTCCTCGATGGCGGGCCCGTCGGCCAGGATGTCCCCGGCCTCCACCTTCTGGCCCGGCTGGACCGTCACCCGGTGGTTGAGGCAGGTGCCCTGGTTCGAGCGGTAGAACTTCTGGAGCGGGAAGTGCAGCTCGGCGGACTTGTCGTCCGGCTGGAGCACGATCTCGAAGACGGGGTTGGCGTTGCCGCCACCTTTGGCCTCCAGCGGCCGGGCGACATCGAGTACGGTGCCCGCCTTGGGGGCGACGATCATCTCGCCCGAATCCTTGGCCGCGTAGTACTCGACACCGGTGCCCACCAGCGGCGAGTCCGGGACCAGCAGCGGCACCGCCTGCTTCTGCATGTTGGCGCCCATCAGCGCCCGGTTCGCGTCGTCGTGCTCCAGGAAGGGGATCATCGCCGTCGCGATCGAGACGATCTGCTTGGGCGAGACGTCCATGTACTGGATGTTGGCGACGTCCTCGAGGGCGAAATGGCCTCGGGTCCGGGCCGGCACGCGGGCTTCGGTGAAGGTGCCGTTCGGGTTCAATGCGGCGTTCGCCTGCGCGATCCCGAACATGTCCTCCTCATCGGCGGAGAGGTACTCGACCTCCTCCGAGACGAAGGGCTGGATGTCGATCGACTCGACCTTCGCCTTGCCCAGCTGGTTGATCGTCGCGGTGTCCAGCGTGGCGCCCGCGGGCTGGATCTCCTTGCCCTTCTCGTCCACCGCCGGGCGGCGGAGGATGCGGCCCTGGAGCCGGTCGGAGTTGTCCTTGGTGATCGACAGCCGGTTGTAGACGCGCCGGAACGGCGTCTCCACGAAGCCGAACTCATTCACCTTGGCGTAGGACGCCAGCGAGCCGATGAGGCCGATGTTGGGACCCTCGGGGGTCTCGATCGGGCAGATCCGGCCGTAGTGGCTGTGGTGGACGTCGCGGACGTCGAACCCGGCCCGCTCGCGGCTCAGCCCGCCGGGACCGAGGGCGCTCAGCCGGCGCTTGTGCGTCAGCTCGCTGAGCGGGTTGGTCTGGTCCATGAACTGGGAGAGCTGGCTGGAGCCGAAGAACTCCTTGATCGCGGCGACCACCGGCCGCGCGTTGATCAGGGAGGCGGCGGTGACGGTCTGCGGGTCGGAGATCGTCATCCGCTCCTTGATGATCCGCTCCATCCGGATGAGGCCCATCCGGAACTGATTCTGGAGAAGCTCGCCGACCGCCCGGACGCGGCGGTTGCCGAGGTGGTCGATGTCGTCGGCGATGCCGCCACCGCGCCCGTTGTTGAGCTCGATGAGGCGGCGGATGATCTGGACGAAGTCGCCCTGCTCGAGAATCCGCAGCTCACGGTCGCGGACGCGCTCCACGATCTCCTGCTCCGGCCGGCCCAGGCGCTTGTCGACCTTGTAGCGGCCGACCCGGCCGAGGTCGAACCGGCGGGGATTGAAGAAGAGGCTCTGGAGGAGGTTGCGCGCGTTGTCCACGGT
>JALZAP010000038.1 GCA_030948245.1 Candidatus Dormiibacterota bacterium
GGCCAGGGCCGCACGGTCGACTTTCGCAACGCGGTCCTCACAATGACCAGCAATCTCGGTTCTCAGGTCATCCAGGAGCTGACCGCCGCGGGCCGCGACTTCGACAGCGTTCGCGACGCCGTGATGGAGGTGCTCCGCCGGGACTTCCGGCCTGAGTTCTTGAACCGGGTCGACGACGTGATCGTGTTCCGGCCGCTGAGCTCTGATCAGCTCACCAGGATCGTCGACATACAGCTCGAGAGCCTCAGGAAGCGCCTCGCCGATCGCAAGATCACGCTCGAGGTGACCAATGCGGCGCGACAGCTGCTCGCCGAGCGTGGCTGGGACCCGGTTTACGGCGCCCGACCGCTCAAGCGGGCCATCCAGCGGCTGGTCCAGGACCCCCTGGCGATGCAGCTGCTGGCGGGCGAGTTCGCCCAGGGCGACAGTGTGAAGGTCGACGTCGCCGATGACGAGCTGGTCTTCCGCAAAGTCCTCGCCGCCGTGCCGGCGGGCGTAGGCGGCTGAGCCCAGCCTCTTACCATCCCCGCTTCGCAAAAGACTTTGAGAGTGGGGAGCGAGAAAATCGAGGCGTTGCGATGGAATTCGGCCTCGCGGGTCGGGCGTTAAAGTCGAGGTGATAGCTCGCGCCACGGCGGGACGGCTGCACTACGCATGGATCGTCGCCGCCGTCACCTTCGTCACGCTGCTGGCGGCCGCGGGCACTCGCGCCACGCCCGGCGTCCTGATCGTACCGCTCCAGCACGAGTACGGCTGGAACCGGGCCGAGATCTCGGGCGCGGTGTCGATCAACCTCATCCTCTTCGGCCTGATCGGTCCCTTTGCGGCCGCCTTCATGGCCCGCTTCGGCATCCGCCGGGTGGTGGTCGGTGCCCTGATCACGATCGCCACCGGGGTCACGCTGACCACGGCGATGACAGGCCTGTGGCAGCTCTACCTTCTTTGGGGGGTCGTCGTCGGCATCGGCGCCGGCTGTATGGCGAGCGTCCTCGCCGCGGTCGTGGCGAACCGCTGGTTCGTCGCCCGCCGCGGCCTGGTCGTCGGCGTCCTGACCGCGGCCGGCGCCACCGGCCAGCTGGTCTTCCTGCCCGTCCTCGCCTCAGAGGCGGTGACGGCGGGTTGGCGATGGGCGTCATTGACGGTCGCCGGCGCGATCCTGCTTGTCATCCCGCTGGTCGCCTTCCTGCTCCGCGACAAGCCCGCCGACGTCGGCCTTCGCGCCCTCGGCGCCACCGAGGCGGATGCCCCGGGCGTCACCGGCAATCCGGTCTCTGCCGCTCTCGACGGTCTCCGCCTGGGCCTGCGCTCCTCCGCCTTCTGGCTGCTGGCGGGAAGTTTTTTCATCTGCGGCGCGACCACCAACGGGCTCATCGGCACTCATCTGATCCCGGCCTCGATCGACCACGGCATCGCGGAGGTGACAGCGGCGAGCCTGCTGGCGGTGATCGGGATCTTCGACATCGTCGGCACTGTCTGCTCGGGCTGGCTGACCGACCGCTTCGACAGCCGCTGGCTGCTCTTCTGGTACTACGGCCTGCGCGGGCTCGCCCTGCTCCTGCTGCCCTTCGTGCTCGGCTCCAGCTTCTTCGGGCTGATCCTCTTCATCGTCTTCTACGGCCTCGACTGGGTGGCCACCGTGCCGCCGACGGTTGCCCTCGCAACGACGGTCTTCGGCAAGCAGAAGGGCGCCGTAGTCTTCGGCTGGATCTTCGCGTTCCACCAGTTCGGAGCCGCCGCGGCGGCGTTCGCCGCGGGCGCCCTGCGGACCTGGTTGGGCGACTACCAGGTCACGTTCATCAGCGCCGGCCTGCTCTGCCTGATCGCCTGCGGGCTGGTGATCCGGATCAACCGGGCGCCTGCCGAAGTCGCTCGGCCGCCCGCCCTGGCGGACGCGCCGGCCGCCTACTGAGCCATTGCGCCGGATTCGCCCGGCGCTGCCATTTGAGGGCGAGCCGTCTCCCCCTGTCGGTCGTGCTCGGCATGGCCTGCGGGCGGCCTACCCCCTCTGCGGTGCGCTGGCGGCGGCGCTCCTGTTACCCGCGACGGCCTCGGCTCACGCCCAGGTGGTGCGCCTCGATCCGGCACCGGGTTCCGTCCTGACCACGCCGCCGCAGGTGATCCGGGTCGAATTCTCCGAACCGGCGGCGCCGGTTGGCCGCGGCATCGACGTCTACGCGCCCGACGGCCGGCGAGTCTCCGGCAAGGCCACTGCTCAAGGCGCAACCCTCTTCGGCACCCTCGGCGGCTACCAGGCAGCTCCCGAAGGGACCTACCTGGTCACCTGGCGGGTGGTCGCCCAGGACACCCATCCGTCCCGGGGCACCTACACGTTCAGCGTCGGCCACGCCGGCCCGGCGCCGGCCGGGGACCCGGCCTCCGCCGACCTGGGGGCGGTGTCCGCCACTGGGTTGCTCCTCCAGGCGCTGGCCCGCTGGCTGCACTTCCTAGGCTTCGCGCTCTCCTTCGGAGTGCTCGCCTTCCTCCTCATCGTGCTGCGCGCCCTCGAGCCACCTCCTCGTCTGCGCCGGCTCGTCTACCTCGGGATCGTGCTTCTCCTGGTAGCCGAGCCGGTTGCGCTTGCCGCCCAGGCGGCCAGTCTCGGGACGATCGATTCGTCCTCCCTTGCTGACGTGCTCGGCTCGGCCTTCGGCCGCGTGCTCGCCCTTCGCCTGGCCGGTCCGTTGCTTCTCTGGGGGATCCTCGGCTTGCCGGCCGAAGCGTGGCGGAAGGGGGCCTGGTCGGTGGTCGTCGTCGGAGCGCTGCTGGCCCTCGTCGACGGCCTGGCAGGTCACACGGTCGCAGGGCTTCCGGTTGCTGCAGGCGTCCTGCTGACCGCGGTCCACGTTGCCGCGATGGTCGTCTGGGTCGGCGGCTTGGCGGCTCTCCTTGCCGTCATCGGAGAGGCTCCCGACCGGCAGGGGCTGGTCGTGCGCTTCGGCCGCGCGGCCGCGACCTGCGTTGCGGTGCTGATCCTGGGAGGCGGACTGCTCGCCCTGGCCCATCTGCGATCGCCGGCCGACCTGATGCTGAGCTCTTACGGGCTGGTCCTCTCCTTCAAGCTGGTCGCCGTCGCGGCGGCGTTCTGGCTGGCCTGGAGGGGACTTCGAAGGCTCCGCTCTGGCCGGCCTGAGCTTCTCGCACTGGGCGGCGTGGTGGCGCTGGCGGCGCTCCTCGCCTCGCTGCCGCCGCCCCGCTGAGCAGAGGCAGGCCCTCGACCGCTTACACTGTCGCGCCGATGCCTCGGCGCCTCGCTGATCTCTGGTGGTCCTGGGCGCCCGCCGTCGGGGTGGCGATCTGTCTCTGGCCGCGGCTGCCGATCTTCGAGATCCACGAGGATGAAGGCGTTGCCACCGACTGGGCGCTCCAGCTGGCGGCCGGCAAGCTTCCCTATCGCGACTTCGTCGTCTTCGCAGGCCCGCTGACCTCGGTCCTCTACGGCGCCGCCTTCAAGCTCTTCGGAACGGCGCTCCTGGTGCCCCGCACCCTGGATGCGATCGCCATCCTGGGGTCGACAGTCCTTCTCGCCGTGATCGCCCGCCGCCTCCTGCCGGCGGCCTGGGCGGCGGCCGTGGCGCTGCTCTGGGGGATCTGGCTCCCCGTCTTCCTCGGCTACGCCCCGTACCACTTCTGGGCGCCGCTGCTCCTCCTGGCGATGACGCTGGCGCTGCTTCCCCCCAACCCGCGGCCGCTGCTCGCGGGACTTGCCGGCGGGGCTGCTCTCTTGTTCAGCCAGGCCTTCCTCTTCGCAGTGCTGGCGGGCGTGATCGTCGCCTACCTGGTCCGCCGCCGACCTCGCGATGCGGCCCTCATGGCCGCCGGTCCAGTCGGGATCGGTGTCGTCCTCGTCCTGTACCTGGCCCTGACCGGCAGCTTGCCGCACTTCTATGACCAGACGATCGGCTACACCCTCGGCTCCTACCAGTCGCTCAACCGGGTTCCCTTCCCCTCGAACCCGCTGCTCCTGATCGATTCCCTCAACTGGCGCGACGGCTACTCCCGGTACTGGGCCTTCCTCGGCTTCTGGCTGGTCGGGGTTGTAGGCCCTTTCCTGGTCGCCGGCTACGCCGTCCTCGCCGCTTTCCGGGAGCCGCCGATCACAGTCGCGGGGATGCTGGCCCTGATCTCGACCGGGATGTTCGGGGCGGCGCTCATCGCCAAGACCGGCGGCCCCGTCTGCTGGATGTCGGCGCCGTTCGTGCTCGTGCTGCTTGCCGCGCGCGTCCGGCACCTCAACGCCGGCCACTCACCGCGCGGCCGGCTGGCCCGGCTCTCGCCCCTGCTCGTCGCGGGCGTGCTCGGGCTCAGCCCGGCGCCGGCGGGTCTGCAAATGTCATGCGTCAGCAACCCCCACTCGGAGCTGCCAGCTGTGCAGACGGCGATGGGCACGATCTGCCTACGCGCCTCGGAGCCGGGCAAGGTGGCGATCGTCCAGCGCGTCGCCGCAGCGCGGGGAAGCGTTGCGATCGCGTTCGAGCCCGACTCGCCCGGCCTCTATGAGCTGACCGGCGTCCCAGCCGAGGTGCCCTCCACCTGGACGCTGAAGTCGGTGACTCCGCCCTGGGAGCTGGCCTGGCAGGAAGAGGTGCTCCTGCAGCGGCGGCCGATCGTGGTCTACATCTACGACCCGGACCTCGAGAAGAACGGCCACCCGTGGGCGTTCGATACCTTCCTCGAGCTCAATTACAGGGTTGTCGAGGAGTCGGAGGGAGTGACGGTCTACCGCCTGCGCTAGCGAAGCGGCACGTCGAGGTCCTCCAGGTGTAGATAGCCGGCGTCGGTCACGTCTGGAAACGAGACCGTGACCGAACGGGCCGAGTCGAGCTTCCCCCTGTCCACTACCGCCGCAACCCAGCCCGACTCGCCATCGCCGGGCGCGAGCAGGTCGGCGGTGAAGCCGTAGGCCACCTGTTTGACCGGCACCGGGGAACCGTCGAGGAGCAACCGTGGCGCCGGGGCCCACTCGACGGACCCGCTCGACTGGTTGGTGGCGACGACGTGCAGCCAGAGCGCCTGCGCCGTCGGGTCGTAGCGAGCGTCATCGACCTCGACCGTCAGCCCGTTCGCCACGCCGTGGCCTCGTAATCCGCCCGCTGCCGCTCCCGCCGGCTGGCCGAACCAGGTCACGGGCCGGCCACTGCCACCGGCGAGCCGAGCGGGAAGGCCTAAAACGAGCGAGAGGGCCACCAGGCCGACCACCACCGTGGCGGCCGGCCGCGGCAGCTGGTAGCGCCACCAGCCCGCGACCACCAGCACGAACGCCCCCGCCAGCGCCGGGTACAGGTATCGACCGGGCGAGGGCGCGCCCGACCCGGCGAGGATCGGCACAAGGACGGCAAACCCGGCCTGGCCGGCCAGTCCGGCCAGGCAGATGACGGCGACCATCCTGTCGGCACCGCCCGACCGGTCCCGGAGTAGCCGCGCGATGCCGGGGAGCGCCAGAACCGAGAGGATGACCATCAGCAGCGCGAAAAAGCCCAGGCCCCAGAAGTCGAAGGAAACCGCCAGCAGCTGCTGAGCCTGCTGCAGGGCGTCGACCGGCTGCCGTGGCACGAGCCGATAGGTGAGCAGCGCCTGCGGCTCGCGAAACTGGGTGAAGCTGCCGTAGAGGAGTCGGTTGGCCGCCAACCAGGGCAGGAAGGCGGCGAGGCCGGCGCCCGTCGCCAGGGCCGCGTGACCGATGCGCGTCCGTAGCGGTGCGATGGGGGAGATCAGCATCGCCACGACCAGCGCCAGTGCGATCCCGCCGGCGGTCGGTTTGACGAGAAGGCCAAGCCCCAGGAGAGCACCGGCCAGCAGCGAGCCTCGCCATCCCCAGCCCCGGACCGTCCGCCAGGCGGCGAAGAGAAGGAGCGCGCTGCCGGTCACGGTCGCGACGCCGTCGTTGGTCACGTGGGTGCCGTTGTAGAGCGATCCCGGCATCACCGCCGCGAGCGCGGCCGCCAGCCACGGCGCGCGGCGGGCGGTGGGCAGCATGAGCCGGCAGAGCGAGAGCGTGATCGGCGCCAGCAGCGCGAACAGGAAGGCGTTCAGCAGTCGAACGGCATAGAGCGCGCCGGTCGGTCCGCCGGCTGCATCGCCGACGAGCCACACGGGAATCGCCGCCAGGTAGTAGAGCGGGGGCTCGAAGGCCTCGTCCGAGTATTGCCAGATGTGCCGGTAGAGCCAGACGTCGCTCGCGTGCCGGGAGACGCCCGCAGGCGGGCCGGGAGACGTCTTGGCAGGCATCCGGAGCTGCACGCCCGGGTTGACCCCGTGGATCCGCATCAGCGCGACGGTCTCCTGCCGCATGTGGGTGGAGACGGCGGCCGCCACCCCGTGCGCGTACTGGTCGATCAGGTCGAAGTGGGCGGCCTCGTCGATCGGGTTCCAGATCGGCTGCAGCAAGGCCGCGGCGATCGCGATCGGTAGGGCCGCGAGGTACCCGATCAGGTACGGACGGAGCCCTCGCCTCAACGTTTCAGCAGGCGCCTGCGGGCGGAGATGCCGGGAGGGTCGACCAGAGCGATACTCCGCCCACGTCGTCGGGCGGCGAGCCGAGCAGGTCGGTGAAGAACTCGACCATCTTCGCGCGCCGTCCCATCGGGCCGACCACGACCGCACTCACGCCCCAGTTCCGCAGGTCGGCGAAGACCTGGTCGCGATCGGTCTGGCAGAGGGTGGGATAGGTGCCGGAGCGGCCAATGCCTGTCATCAGGTCCTGGGTGCGCGTTCGCGCCGGCCCGGCAAGCGGTTTGCCGTCACGGCCCCGCCCCCAGGCGTAGCCGGCGGGCGTCTTGAAGCGCATCCCCGAGGCGGCCTGCCAGAGCATCGGGTCGGCAACCTCGTAAGCAGGGTTCTTGATCAACCCGGGATCGGCCGAAAAGGGGGCCACCAGCACGGTCTCTCCCTCGATCCGCTCCACGCCAGAGCCTGTGAAGAAGGCTGGGACCGTGCGCCGGTAGGGCGCGAGCGGCGCACTCGGAAAGAGGCTGACCGCGACGACGGCGAGGAGCAGGTAGCCGGCGATCCGTGGGCGGGGAGCAAGGTCGGGCAGCCGCCCGATGAAGTACCCGAGGAGCACCGCGGCCATCAGGTATGCGTAAAGCATCAGGCGGCCGGTCAGCACGCTCCCGAGAAGCGGCAGGAACTGAAAGATCAGCCACGGCAGCGGGACCTGGAAGACACGGCCGCCGGCTTGGAGGAGCGGGCCCATGGAGAGGACCGCGGCGATGACCAGCATCGCCGCCGACCAGCTGACCATGACCCGGTCCCGCCAGCGCCAGGCCGTGTAGCCGAGGAGCAGAAGCAGGGGAAGGCCGAGGTAGGCGGTCTGCTCGGCCCGGCCGCCGCCGAAACGGTCGGCCCAACTGGGGAGGGCTGCCGGGTAGGCGGCCAGCGTGGAAGTCGGGATTACGAAGCCCAGTAGGTCCGTCTCGTAGAACCCGTAACCGTGGAACTCCCCGTGCAGCGTCTCGCGGCCGAAGAACTGGTAGCCGACGGGGACCGCGAGGAGGATTGCGGAAAGACAGCCGGCGATCAGCACGGCGGTGGCGCAGCGCCGGAACGTCTCGCGGCCGATCCGCCGGGTCAAAAGGTGGAGGCCGGCGCCGATCGCGGCGAGAAGCGCCATCGTCGCGGCAACCTCCTCGGCGGCGAGGAATTGGACGGCGCCGAGGATGCCGAGCGCGACGCCCCATTTCCAGGGCGTGGCAGCCGGATCGACGGCCAGCCGGTGGAAGATGAGTAGGACCAGCGGCGGGATGGGCACGAAGATGAAGTCGGAATGGATCGGCGCGTGGCCGAGCATGTAGGGCGACCAGCCATACAGGAGTCCGCCGCAAAAGGCGCCCAGCCGGCTGCCGATGAGCGCCACCAGTGCGAGGTAGGCGGCCCAGGCGGAGAGCGCCAGGGCCACGACCTGGCTCGCGTTGTAGGCGAAGACCGGGCCCAGCGTCAGCGTCAGCGGCGCCATCACCAGGCCCTGGGTCCAGCGCGCCGGGTTCCACATCAGGTTGATCCCTGCCGGGTGGAGGATGAGGTCGGTGTAGAACGGGTTCAGGTGGTGGGAGACGGCGAAGGCATCCCAGGTGAGGAACCACATCGACATCTCGGGGTCGCCGTTGCCGCCGCTGCTGACATGGAGCGGGTCCTGCCAGCTGTGGGCGTAAAGGGCGAGCGCAGCCAGGACGTAGGCGCCCAGTGCCAGGGCGGCCAGCGCGGGCCGGCGGCGGATGCCGGCGGTCAGAGCTTTTCGGTCAGCGGGACGAGGTCCTCCGGGTCGTCCACGTCCTGGCCCGGCACCCTGGCGCGCGCCTGCGGCCTCGTCTTGCGGTCGAGGGCCCTGCGCAGCGCTGGGATCTGGAGGCGCAACCCGGGGTCGACCCAGTCGAAGGCGACGACGCGCTCGTTCACCTCCCAGAAAAGCCCGTCGTCGAGCGTCTCCATCCGATCGAGGGCCGAGTCGACGAAGTCGGGAGGAGCGGCCGCGATGCCGTCCAGCAGGATCTGGGCGACCGCCTCACGCTGCTCGGCCATGGCCCAGAAGGCGAGCTTGGCCACCGCCTTGAAGAGGCCGTTGAGCCCGATCGGCTGGGCGTTGGGCAGCAGCTCGGCCAGGTTGTCGACGAGGAGGACCGCCAGCCGCCGGGTGACGTCGGGGTCGTGCGTGTAAGCCTCGATGGCGAGGTCCGCGACATCCTCCGCCGCGGCTCCGAAGATCGCAGGCATCCCGGCCTGGTCGAAGTGGCGGCCGTAGCGGAGCAGGTGCGCCGCGGCTGCGACGGCAAGGTCGGGCCGCCACTCGAGGGCACCGATCGCCAGCCTCCGGTACTCGTTCATCGTGGAGGAGGCGAAGGTGGGAGCCATCCGGTTGAGGGCGGTTCGGAGGTAGGTGTTGAAGAACCGGATGCACAGCTCAGCCGCCTCGGGATCGCCCCGCTCGATGGCGGCAAGGCCGATGTCCCGGGTCGCAAGCGCGATCGCGTGGACCGCCTCCTTGCGGTGGATCGGCGTCAGGCCGACCAGGTCGACGAAGCTGGTCAGCACGGTGTACTCGATCCAGGTGCGTGCCCGGATCGCTTCCGTGACGATCTGGTCTGACGCTCCCGGCAGCTCACTGTGGCTGACCTCGAACCAGTCGGGCCCGAAGCGGCCCTTCACCTTGAGGTAGTCGTCGGCGACGAACCGGCCGAGTACCCCGACGCTCAGCAGGCAGACCGGCAGGTCGCCCAGCTGGATCGACCCGAGCGCGATGTCGGTGACCTGGGCGACGGAGGTCAGCACGTCCCGCCGATTGCGGCGCAGGCGGCTGCCCCGGGCCGCCCTGCGGAGGTGGCGGAGCGCCTGGCGGCGGACCCGGCCGACGAGGGTCTCGGCCCTCATCACCTCGAAGATGTAGCCGACGTAGGGCAGCAGGATGGCGAAGTTGAGGACCGCCAGCGCTTCCGCCGCGACGAACCCCCAGAAGGGCACGTAGTCGGGCTTGATCTCGGAGCGAACGAAGAACGTGTAGAGGATCGAGACCAGCGAGATCCCCAGCACGAGTGCGTTCCAGAGGTTGCGGGTGAAGAGCCCGATGATCCGCGGCGAGTAGCGCGATGACGTCATC
>JALZAP010000039.1 GCA_030948245.1 Candidatus Dormiibacterota bacterium
ACTTCGCGCAGGCTGCTGCCGAGGGCCAGCGAGCCGAGTGCGATCACCGCCGAGATGGCCCCCATGATGATCGTCCCGATCGCCGGGGTGTTCCACCGAGGGTCGATCATCCCCCAGATCCTGCCCAGCATCCCGTCTCTTGCCATCGAGTAGGCGGTCCGGGCGCTCGGCAGCAAGGTGGTCTGCAGGGTTGCGATCGTCGAGGAGAGGAAGGCGATGATGGCCAGCGAGCCCCATTGATTGCCGACCAGCTTGTCGGCGAAGGCGGTCAGGGTCGTCGACGCGTTGTCCTGGAGCTCCTTCGGCGTCAGGACCATCTGGACCGACGTACAGGCGACGAGGAAGAGGAGCAGGAGCAGGAACATCCCGATAATCCCGGCGCGGCCCGGGTTCTCTGTCGAGTCCTCGGTCTCCTCGTTCACCGTCGCGGCCGTGTCCCACCCCCAGTAGAAGAAGACCGAGATCACGACGCCGGCGGCTAGTCCACCGAGGCCGAGAGAGAACGGGTTGAACCAGTCGAGCGAGAAGCTGCTGCCGCCACCGTGGAAGAAGCCGATTATCGAGAAGCCGAGGACGATCAGGTACTCGATCGAGAGCAGCACCCACTGCAGCCGTGCCGCGAGCTGGATGCCGACCACGCACATGTAGGTGACGATGGCCAGGAAGATGACCCCGAAGATCGTGGCCGCCGTGTTGTTGGCGGCGTCGAGGGTGATCGGCCCGAGGCTCATCAGCCCCCACGCATTGAAGAGCTGGAGCAACGCCTGGCCGCACTGGGGGGCGGCGAATGACATGAAGAGGATGTCGGTGACGATCACGGTCCAGCCGCTGAGGAACCCGAGCGAGGGATGGAGCGCCTTGCTGGTCCAGCAGTAGGAGGTGCCGCAGTTGGGGTCGGCCCGGTTCATGTAGTAGTAGGCGATCGCGATCCCGGTGACGGGTAGGAATCCCACCCAGATCGCCGCTGGCCCGCCCAGCGCCACCGCCAGCGCAAGGGCGGCGAGCGTGGTCCCGATGCTGTAGGCGGGCGCCGTGCTGGAGACGGCGATGACGACGTCGTCCAGGATGCTGAGCGCACCCCGCTTGAGCTGTGGCTGCCCCTCGGTCTGAGTGGTGGTTGTCATGTCGTCTCCCCTCGCTGCGGCCAGGACGGCTATTCAGGAATTCCCCCGCGTATGTAGCACTCGACGGCCCCGGCGTCAAAAGCAGGCACCTGCTACGGCTTACGATTCAGGCACCAAGGAGGAACTCAGATGGCCAGCAACACCGCCGTCGTCGCCCTCGACGCCGAGCGCGTCAAGACGCTCATCGCCCGCGAGGAGGAAAGCTTCCGCGCAGGCCGGCGCCGCTCCGACGAACTGTGGCGCGAGGCGCGCCGGGTCGAGCCCCGCGGCGTGCCCTCTTCCTTCCAGGATGCCGCGCCGCAGCCGATCTTCGCCGAGCGCGGCAAGGGCAGCCGGATCTGGGACGTCGACGGCAACGAGTACGTCGACTTCCACAACGGGTTCGGGGTCATGGTCGTCGGCCACGCCCATCCCTTGATCGTGAAGGCGGTCAGCGAGCGGATCGCGCTCGGCTCCCACTTCGCCCAGCCCGGACCCGACGTTGCGGCGGTGGCGGGCGACCTCGCCCGGCGCTTCGAGCAGCCGCAGTGGCGGTTCACCAACAGCGGCACCGAATCGACCCTCGACGCAGTGCGCCTCGCCCGCGCCTTCACCGGCCGCGAGCGGCTGCTCAAGATCGAGGCCTCCTATCACGGCCACCACGACTCGCTGATGGTCTCTGTCGAGCCCGATCCGAAGCTGATGGGCCCTGCCGACGCGCCCGCCTCGGTCCCCCAGAGCGAGGGCATCCCGCGCGCCCTCGTCGACCTGGTCACCGTCGTCCCCTTCAACGACCTGCAGGCGCTCGAAGGCGCCTTCAACCGTCACCAGGGCGAGGTCGCGGCTTTGATAGTGGAGCCGGCGATGATGAACGTCGGCATCGTGCTGCCCGACACCGGCTACCTCGAGGCGGCGAAGGAGATCGTCCACCGCAACGGTGCGCTGCTGATCTTCGACGAGGTCAAGACCGGCGTCACGATCGCGCCTGGTGGGGCGAGCGAGCGGTTCGGGGTCAAGCCCGACATCGTCGCTCTTGCCAAGGCGATCGGCGGCGGCCTGCCCTGCGGCGCCGTCGGCGGCCGCGAGGACGTGATGGCGCTGATTGAGGAGAAGAGGGTTTCCCAGATGGGGACCTTCAACGGCAACCCGCTCACCATCGCGGCCGCCAAGGTAACCCTCGAGGAGATCCTCACGCCGAGCGCCTATGCGCACTTCGACGCCATGGCCGAGGTGCTCCAGGGAGGCCTCGACACGGTGATCGCCGAGCACCGCCTGCCCTTCCACGTCACCACGATGGCGGCGCGCGGGGGCATCGGCTACCGGTCCGAGCGTGTCCGCAACTACCGCGACTACCTGGGGATCGACAAGCCCGCCGCCTACCTGGCCTGGCTCTACCAGTGCAACCGCGGCGTCCTGATGGCACCCGGAGCGGAGGAGAACTGGACGATCTCGGTCCAGCACAGCGAGGAGGATGTGCAGCGTTATGTCGACAACTTCGCCGCGATGGCCCGCGACCTCAGGGCCTGAGATGACGGCCGCCGAACTTGGAGCGCTACGCGAGCGCTACATACCACGCGGGCTCTCGACGGCACACCCCCTCTACGTCGACCGGGCCAAGGGTGCCGAGGTGTGGGACGTCGACGGCCGCCGCTACATCGACTTCGCGGGCGGGATCGGCGTGATGAACGTCGGCCATGGCCATCCCCACGTGCGGGAGGCTGTCGATGCCCAGCTCGACCGGCTGACCCACTCCTCTTTCCAGGTCGTCATGTACGAGTCCTACCTGCGCCTGGCCGAACGGCTTTGTGCGCTGGTTCCTGGCGACTTTGCCAAGAAGGCGCTCTTCCTGAGCACCGGCGCCGAGGCGATCGAGAACGCGGTAAAGATCGCCCGTGCCCACACCGGCCGGCCGGCCATCGTCAGCTTCCGCGGCGGTTTTCATGGCCGGACCCTGCTGGCGCTCACCCTCACCGGCGAGGTCCAGCCCTACAAGCAGAACTTCGGGCCCTATGCGGGCGAGGTCTACCATGCCGCCTACCCCTACGAGTACCGGGGCTGGAGCTCGGAACAGGCGATGGCCGCGCTCGAGGACGTGTTCAGCTCGGCGGTTGCCCCGGAGCGGGTGGCGGCGATCCTGATCGAGCCGGTGCTCGGCGAGGGTGGCTTCGTCCAGGCTCCGCCCGCCTTCCTCCGGGAGCTGCGGGCGCTCACCGAGCGACACGGGATCATGCTCGTCGCCGACGAGGTCCAGACCGGTTTTGGGCGGACCGGGCGCCTCTTCGCGATCGAGCACTCGGGCATCATCCCGGACCTGGTCGTAGTGGCGAAGAGCCTGGCGGCGGGCTTTCCGCTTTCCGGCGTCGTGGGCCGCGCGGAGGTGATGGATTCCCCCGCCCCGGGCGGCCTGGGCGGGACCTACGGCGGCAACCCGGTCGCCTGCGCCGCGGCGCTCGCCGTGCTCGACGTGATGCGCGACGAGAACCTCCCCGAGCGCGGCGCCCGGATCGGAACCGTGCTCGAGGAGCGGATGCGGGTCTGGGCAGCCGAGTACGCGCTGGTCGGCGACATCCGCGTCCTCGGAGCCATGGCCGGCCTGGAGCTGGTCACCGACCGCCTCGCCCAGACACCGGCTGCCGCCGAGACCGCCCGCGTCCTCGCCGGGGCCCGCGAGCGGGGTCTGATCCTGCTCCGGGCGGGGATGCACCACAACGTGATCCGGACGCTGATGCCGCTGACGATCCCCGACGAGCAGCTGGACGAGGGACTCGACATCCTCGAAGCAGCGCTCGCCGAGGTTTCCGGGAAGGAGTGAACCGAAATGAAGACCGCCACTGATAACCGCCAGATGCTCATCGGCGGCGAATGGGTCGCCGGCTCCGACGGTCAGCTGCAGGACATCGTCAACCCCGCCACCGGCCAGGTGATCGCCCAGGTTCCCAAGGGCACCGCGGCTGACGTCGACAAGGCGGTCGCCGCGGCACGCAAGGCCTACGACGAGACCTGGTTCGAGAGCACCCCGCGGGACCGCAGCGAGCGGCTCCTCAAGCTCGCCGATATGATCGAGAAGAACGGCGAGGAGCTGGCCCGGATCGAGTCGGAGAACGTCGGCAAGCCGCTCGCCGCGACGCTCTCCGAGGAGATCCCACCGATCGCCGATTGCTTCCGCTTCTTCGCCGGAGCCGCCCGGACCCTGGAGGGCCGCGCCGCCGGCGAGTACATGGCCGGGCTGACGAGCTGGGTGCGGCGCGAGTCGCTCGGCGTTGTCGGCTCGATCGCGCCCTGGAACTACCCGCTGCTGATGGCGGCCTGGAAACTCGGCCCGGCCCTGGCCGCGGGTAACACGGTCGTCCTCAAGCCGTCGGAATGGACACCCCTAACTGCGCTCCGGGTTGCCGAGCTGGCGGCGGACATCCTTCCTCCCGGCGTGCTCAACGTGATCACCGGCGACGGCGAGCCGGTGGGTGCGGGCCTGGTCCGCCATCCGGGCGTGAGCATGGTGTCCCTGACCGGCGACGTGAGCACCGGCAAGGCGGTGGCCAAGGCCGCCGCGGATACTCTCAAGCGAGTCCACCTTGAGCTGGGCGGCAAGGCGCCCGTCATCATCTTCGACGACGCCGACCTGGCCGCAGTGGTCGAGGGGATCAAGATCGGCGGCTTCTTCAACTCAGGCCAGGACTGCACCGCCGCCACCCGGGTCATCGCCGGCCCGGGGATCTACGACAACCTGCTCGCCGACCTCGTGCCGGCGGTCGAGTCACTTGTCGTCGGGGATCCCAACAGCGACGACACCGAGATGGGCCCGCTGGTCCACACCGAGCAGCTGGAGCGCGTGTCCGGCTTTGTCGATCGCGCCCGGGAAGCGGGCGGCAAGGTCCTCACGGGAGGCTCTCGTATCGACCGCGCCGGCTCCTGGTACCAGCCGACCGTCGTCCTGCCGGAGGGTCCCAACGCCGAGATTGTCAATCGCGAGGTTTTCGGACCGGTCGTCACCGTCCAGCGCTTCAGCGACGAGGATCAGGCGCTGGCCTGGGCCAACAGCGTCGACTACGGCCTGGCGGCGTCGGTCTGGACCCGCGACGTTGGCCGGGCGCTCCGGATGTCGCGGCGGCTCCAGTTCGGAACCGTGTGGATCAACACCCACATCCCGCTGGTCAACGAGATGCCCCACGGCGGCTACAAGCAGAGCGGCTACGGGAAGGACATGTCGGTCTACTCACTCGAGGAGTACACGCAGCTCAAGCACGTGATGGCTTCGCTCGACTAGCTGGAGTTCAATCGCTGTTCGGGCGTTGAAGCCGACCTGATTCCCGCCCGTGGAATTGGCTACCCGCCGGTCGGATGTTGTTTGTCGTCCGTTGGTTGTTCAGGCGGTGGGCCGTTGCCGGAGTAGGGATCGTTCACCTGGACTGGTTCTTCTCCGGGCCGCTGGCCGCCGCGGGCATCCTTTGGCTTCTCGGGCTGAGTCATGTCGCTCTCCATCCTAGGGACGGAAGACGAGGGAGTAGCCGCGGCCCGGCCGGTTGACGATGTCGGCCGGGATCTCGAGGGCCACCAGCAGCTTGCGCAGCCGGCGGACGTAGTTGCGGACCTCCTCCGGGAAGAGGGCGGGATCGGCCCAGGCCTGGCCCAGGATCTGGCTCGCCGTGAAGAAGCGGTGGGGATGGTCGAGCAGGAATTGGAGCAGCTGGAACTCGCGCTTGGTAAGCGACGACTCGCGGCCCTGGTGGCGGATCATCCGGCCCTGGGGATCGAGCCAGAGACCCTGCAGCTCCCACACCCGCGCGTACCAGAGGTCGAGCCGGGCCTGGTAACCCAACATCTGCCGCTCGATTATCACGACGTCCTCGCCCGCCGCCCGCTGGGCCACCGGCTTCAGCTTGGGGAGCTCCCTCTGGACTCGGTCGAGGAGGCCGACCTTGAAGCGCAGCAGATCGGCGTAGACGCTCATCCAGTGGCGGGCGTCCTCCCAGTGAGTCGTTGAAAGGTCCTCGCCCTCGAGTGCCTGGTTGGCACGGCTTTCGATTGTGGAGGCCATGGGAACGGCCCGAGTTTAAGCCGTGCCGGTCACTTCTGCAAAAAATTCAGTAATTGATGCCCACGAAATTCAGTAGATGAAGCCCACGAGAGGGACCTGGCCAGGATGGATCGTTCGCGAGCTGACGCGGTTCCAGCCGACGAAGTTCATCTCCGAGACCGTCCAGGATCCGTCGGCGTTGACCGACTCCACGTACGCCACGTGCCCGTAGCCGCTTTCACGAGTGACCATCACGGCCCCGACGCGAGGGGTAAAGCCCTCCGGCTGCCCGTAGGCTCGGGCGTTCGGCCACCAGTCGATGGCATTGCCCAGCCAGGGGATATAGCGCTTGTTGGCGACGTACCAGGTGCAGTAGCCATAGGCAAATCGGTTCGGGTAAGCACCCGCTCCGGTCCATGCCACCGGCGTGCTCGGCGCGGAGTAAGCGACGATCGCGGCAGCCCGTGCGGCGATCTCGGCATTCTGCTGGGCGACGGCCGCGTCTGCCATTTTCTTGGCCTCGTCACGGGTGGTCTTCAGGGTGGCAACACTGGCGGCGGCGTCGTCGCGCGCGAGCTGATCCTGATGGCGGAGGTCGCGAGCCTGGAGCAGCAGGTTGCGCTCCTTGTCGGCGATCAGCCGGTCGCTCGTTATGTCGGCGAGCACCTGGCTGACGCTGCCCGCCTGGAAGAACTGGACGACCAGGACTGGTCGCTTGTACTGGAGCCGGGCAAGCGCCGCGATCTGGAGGTTCAGAGAAGCTTCCAGCTTCTGGTCCTGGCTGAGCTTGCGGTTGGCGTTGTCGAGCTTGCCGTTGGCCTGCTCCACCTGGTTGTTGAGTGCCTCGACCTTGGCGAGGAGGGTTGCCGGGCTGTCTGGGCTCGCCGCATGGGCGCTCGAGACGGGCGTGGCCATGACGCTTACGACGATGGCGGCAACGAGCAGTGTTGTGATTCTTTTCATGAGCTGAGACGACCTCGTTTTCCGGGCTCGGGCGCCCCGAATCCTTCCGCGGCTTACTTTGATCGCTATCCGTTACGGCTATTCGGCTACCCCCCGGTCGCCGACGCCCGCGGGTCACGGTAAACCACCAGGGCCTCTGGAAGCAACCCCATTATCCGAATTGGTCGCATTCCTCCTGGCGTGTTTCCCCCGCTGATCGGGAGTTGGCCTCCGATCAAGCTTGCGCTAACGTTCAGCATCGTGGGGGGCGGGTTTCGCGGTTGGAGCGAGGATTTTCAGCGCTTCTTCATCGGCCTCGAGCTCGACAACTCGAAGTCCTACTTCACGGCCAACAAGAAGATCTACCTGGAACGCGTGAAGGCGCCGCTGGAGGCGCTCCTGGCGGAGGTCGAACCGGAGTTCGGCAAGGGCAAGATCTCCCGGCCCAACCGCGACATCCGGTTTTCCAACGACAAGTCGCCCTACAAGACACGGATCTACGCGATGACCGAGGGAGGCTATCTCTCGCTGGATGCCAAGGGGCTCACCGCGGCCGCCGGCCGCTACGAGATGGACAAGGACCAACTCGAGGCTTACCGGGCAGCCGTCATCGCCGACCCCACCGGCAGCCAGCTACTCGCGATCGTGCACAAGCTCGAGGCAGGGGGCTATGAGCTGGGCGGGGAGGAGCTCAAGCGCACGCCGGCGGGCCTTGCCGCCGATCATCCACGGGCACGACTGCTCCGCCACAAGCGGCTCTACGCATGGAAGAACTTCGGCCTCCAGCCCTGGCTCGGGAGCGCCAAGGCGAAGGAGCGCGTAGTCGAGGCGTGGCGCGACGTCAAGCCGCTCGAGGACTGGTTCAGCCGGGCGGTCGGTTAGGCGGGCGCAGCTCCCGCTGTTCGCCGGCGGTAGGCGGTGGTCGAGCGCCGCCAGCTGACCGCGATCCCGAAGAGCATCACGACAAGGAAGGTCGCCAGTCCCGCCGCAAGGGCCACCGAGCCCAGCCGGCCCGCTTCGAGAGAAGGTGCAAGGACTCCCCAGTCAACCGTCGCCGCCCCATTGAGGAAGGCGACCAGCCCGATCCCGAAGGCCGCCAGCGCGATGTTCCAGCGCCGCTCCGACCCCGACATCGCGCGGACGTCGTAGCGCCTGTGGCGGAGCGAAACGGGAACTCGCCCCAGCCTTACCAGGAGGAGCACCCACACCAGCAGGAGCGCTGCTCCGATCCAGAACGCGACCCACGGGCCTGGCCCGGGGATGAGGTCGACCGAACCCGCCCAAGCGGCGATCGGCAGCGCCCAGACCAGACTCGAGGCCAGGCCAAACCCGAACTGCCCCCACCTCTCCCGGAGCCGGAGGATCCTGCTCACGCTACTTCGCCCGCAGAGAGTCGAGCAGCTTGGCGAGCCGGCGGGCACGGGTCTCCTCCTGCTTGGCAGTGCGGATCGCCTCGGCGTGCTCGCTTCGGTTTGTGAAGGACAGCCTGTCCCAGGCCGCTCTTGCCACGGCGTCTGCCGCCAGTGCTTTCGCCAGCGCGGGCGGCGGCTCCACCTCGCGCGGAGCCGTGTCGAGCTCCAGGCGCACCTCGACGCGGTCACCCAGCTCGAGCTTCGCGCCAGTTCGGTTCGCCTTGTTGACCGGGAGATAGAACCGCCCGTCGTAGACAGCCGGCGTACTTCGCCAGGTGTAGCCGTTGACGGTCACCAGCACGGGGGGCCGCTTGCCACGGCCGAGCGTCTCGACGACCCGGGGCGGCACCTCGATCATGGTCACGGCGCTCTCGGGAAGCGGATCGTCGCCTTCACCGCCGATCCGGGCCGTGAAAACCTCTGCCATGCGCTGGACTCATCGTAAGGATCCGGCGCGAATATGCCGAGCCGCCAGTACCCGGCCTTGGTCGGAGCCATCGAGGAGCTGCTCCGAGCCTGGCAGTCCAGGCTTTCGGCCATCTAGGCGAGGGCTCGGCCGAACGCCCGGACCGCGATCGCGACCGCGAAGACGCCAACACGGCCGTTATCAGGACGCCCTTCTCGACGCTGACGTCGCCGAGGTGGTCGTTGAAAACCGCCCGCGCAGCGTCCACCGCGTAGCTGAGCGGGTTGGCGGCGGCGATCGCCCGCAGCCAGCCCGGCGCCAGGGTAAGGGGAAGCAGCACTCCTGAGAGGAGAAGCAGGGGAAGGGTGGCGGTGAAGATCAGCGGCGCGAAGGAGTCCTCGCTCTTCAGCCAGAGCGCGCAGGCATAGGAGATCGACGCCATCAGCAGCCCGAGCAGGCCGACAAGGGCGAGGACGACGAGCACTCCGGTGAAGTGGATGTTGAGGCCGAAGGGAAGCGAGAGCACGATCAGGATCGTCGCCTGCATCAGGAGCATCAGGATGTCCCGGAAGGCGCGGCCGAGCAGCAGCGCCAGCCGGCTTACCGGAGTCACCCGGAAGCGCTCGACGACACCGGCGCGCAGTTCGGCGATCAGGCTGAAGCCGACGCCGGCCGCGCCGAACATGCCGAGCTGGATCAGC
>JALZAP010000322.1 GCA_030948245.1 Candidatus Dormiibacterota bacterium
CTCGACGTTGGAGCGGAGGGCGGCCAGGTCGACCTCCGCCCAGCGGTGGGGATGTCGGCCTATCGCTCCACCCGTCCTTCCCGGAGCAGCTTCTGGATGACCGGTATCTCGGCCAGCAGGTCGGAGGCGAGCAGCCCGGCGTCGCCCAGCCGGGAGGCGACCCGGCGGCCGGCCTCAGCATGGATGTAGACGCCGCTGACAGCGGCAGTGAACGGTTCCAGGCCCTGCGCCAGGAGGCCGGCAATCAGCCCACCGAGAACGTCGCCGGTGCCGCCGCTCGCCAGGGCCGGCACCTCATGGGCGTCCTCCGACACCTCTCCGTCGGGTGCGGCCACCACGGTCCGCGCTCCCTTGAGGACGACCACCGCCTTCCACTCCCTGGCCGTGTTGGCCGCCAGTTCGAGCCTTCCCGCCCGGTCCTCGGCGACCGCCGATCCGGTGAGGCGCGACATCTCGCCCGGGTGCGGGGTGAGAACGCGACCCTTGGGGAGCCGGGACAGCGTCCGCCGGTGGTCGGAGAGTGCGTTGAGACCGTCGGCGTCGATCACCAGCGGGCACTCGATCTCCAGGGCAAGGTCGTTGATGAGCCTCCAGGTCGAGCTGTCGCGGCCAAGGCCAGGACCGATAAGCCCCGACCTGGCTGCATGGAACTGGCGCGTGACGGCCTCATGGGCGACGTGGCCGACCGAGCCCGGCGCGACCTCGGGAACCGGTGTCGCCATCACCTCGACGCACTTGGCGGCGAGGATGGGATAGATCGACTCCGCCACCAGCAGCTTGACGATGCCCGCTCCGGCCCTGGCAGCGGCTGTCGCGGCGAGGTAGGCGGCGCCGGTGTAGCCAATGCTTCCGGCCAGCACGACCACGGTCCCGAAAGTGCCCTTGTGGCCGTCCGCTGGCCGATCGGGGAGGTCAAGGGCCTCGGGCGGCCGGAGGAGCAGGTCCGGGCCTGCGTCTCGGCCCGGCACGTTGAGCGTTGCGACCGCAACGGCCAGCCCGGAGTGGTGGGTGATGCTGAGCTCGACCGCGGCACGGGAGTTGTCCCCAAGCAGGTTCACCACCGGCGCACCGCTCGCGCTGGGCAGGATCTCGATCCGGCGCCGGGGGAAGCAGATCCCCGTGCCGTCGAAAGATTTGATAACCGCCTCTTTGCCCGCCCAACGCCCTGCGAGCCGCTCTGGGCTGCCGGCGCAGTAGGCGAGCTCGGCCTCGGTGTAGGCCTTCTTCAGGAAGCCGGGCCCCGACCGCCGCACCGCAAGGGCGATCCGATCGACCCCGACGGCGTCGATGCCGAGCTTCATGTGCAGAATTGTCGCCCCGGCGGGCGCTTGCGCCGCGCTATTCGACCGTTACCGACTTTGCCAGGTTCCTCGGTTGATCGACATTGGTGCCCAGCGCCACCGCGACGTGGTAGGCGAAGAGCTGGAGGGCGACCGTGTTGAGCAGTGCCCCGGCGAACTCGTCGGCAGCCGGCATGACCAGGGTGTCGGTGGCGATCCCGTCGGCCGAGGTGTCACCCTCCGTCACGAGTGCCAGGACCGGGGCCTCGCGGGCCGCCATCTCGTGGACGTTGCTGATCATCTTCTCCCGGGTCGGAGCGTTGGTGCAGATGGCGACCACAGGGAAGTTCTCGTCGAGGAGCGCGATCGCGCCGTGCTTCAGCTCGCCTCCGGAGGTGCCCTCGGCGTGGAGGTAGCTGATCTCCTTGAGCTTGAGCGCTCCCTCGAGCGCGATCGGGTAGTTGACTCCGCGCCCGGTGAACATGAAGTTCCGATAGCCGGAGTACTTCAGCGCCAGCTCCTTGATCCGGTCCTCCAGCTTGAGGACGGCCCGGATGCCCTCCGGTAGGCCCCTCAGGCCGGCCACCAGGTCCTCCAGCCGCTCCGGCGACAGTCGGTGGCGGGAGGCGGCCAGGCGGATTGCCAGCAGGTAGTGGCTGATCGCGTGGCAGACGAAGGTCTTGGTCGAGGCGACCCCGATCTCGGGGCCGGCCTGGAGGTAGATGACGCCATGGGCGTCGCGGGCCGCTGTGCTCCCGACGACGTTGGTGATCGCCACCGTGAGGGCGCCCCGCTCGAGCGCCTGGCGCATGCCCATGATGGTGTCCGCCGTCTCGCCCGACTGGGTGACGACCACGGCCAGGGTGTCCTCGGCGACCATCGGCCGCCGGTAGCGGAACTCAGAAGCGTCCTCGGCCTTGGAGGGGATTCCCGCCCAGTCCTCGATCACGTACTCCCCGAGCATGGCGGCGTGGAGCGAGGTGCCCATCCCGAGCAGCTTCACGTTGCGGATCCGGCCCAGCTGCTCCTCGGTGGCGCTGAACTCGTTGAAGTTGACCGCGCCGCTGTCCTGGATCCGGCCCCGAAGGACGTTCGCGGCCGCCTCGGGGGTCTCGTGGATCTCCTTCAGCATGAAGTGGTCGAAGCCGCCCTTCTGCGCCTGCGATACGTCCCAGTCGACCGCGATCACCTTCGGTTCTACCGCGACGCCGTCGAGCGTGGTCACCTGGGGACCGACCGGGCTGATCGCGACGATCTCGCCTTCGCCGAGAACGAGGACTCGCTTGGTGTAGGGAA
>JALZAP010000323.1 GCA_030948245.1 Candidatus Dormiibacterota bacterium
CACCTCGCCCGCGCCGCGGTCGCGATCGGACTCGCGCTGGCCCTTTTTTTGTTCGCAATCAACCTCCTCAACGCCTCCCTGAACTTCTTCGGCTTGCTCATCTGCCTGCCGACGACGGGGTTTGCGCTCTTCCTGCTCCGGCGGGTGGACTACAACGAGCGGGAGCCCTGGCGGATCGTCCTGGTCGCCGCCGGCTGGGGCGCGGTTGTCGCGACGACCCTGGCGCTCGTCTTCGAGAGCCTCTGGAGCTACACCATCGACGCCGGACTCATCCCGGGTCCGGGCGAGGCGGTCGCGACAGCCTTCAACGCGGCGCTCTTCGAGGAGCTCCCCAAGGGCCTTGCCGTGATCCTTCTCTACCTCGTCATGCGGGACGAGTTCGACAACGTCGTCGACGGCATCGTCTACGGCGCCGCGGTCGGGCTCGGCTTCAACTTCATGGAGACCGTGGTCTACATGAGCGTCGGGGGCATGCCGCAGTGGTTCTTCCGCCAGTGGCTGGGTCTTTACCTGGGCCACGCGACCTACACCGCGCTGATCGGCGCCGGCGTCGGCGTCGCCCGGCAGGTCCGCGGTCTCCTGCCCAAGGCGAGCGCCATCGTCAGCGGCTTCCTGATCGCGATCGCGGGCCACTTCGCCTGGGATGCCTGGCTCTGGTACTTCCCCCATCCGAGCGATCCCGTGCTGCTCCTGCTCAGCATCCCGCTCATGTACCTGGCCATAACCGGCCCCTTCTTCATCGCCGTGCTGGCCCTGCTCGTCCTCGGGCTGCGGGCGGAAGGCCGCGCCCTGGCAGTGCAGTTCGCGGCCGAGGCGGCGCTGCCCGACGGAGCCATCCGGTCCGAAGAGGTGCCGGTCCTCTCCTCGGTCGGCCGGCGGATCGAAGCGCGCCTTCGGATGCTCCAGCTGCGCGGCCTCACCGGGTACCTCTGGATGCGCCGTCTCCAGCGAGCCCAGATCGACCTCGCACTGGAGCGCTGGCACCGCGCCCGGCAGGAGGAGGATTCGCCCCTCGAGGCCGAGCTCAAGCTGCGAGACCGGGTCCTCCGGATCCGCTCCGGGTTCAAATAGTCGAAGCGACCCCGCCTAAACTCCCCGCATGGCGGACGTCACCTCGGAGTACTCCCGCGTCAACCTCTCGAGCGACCCCGTCTACCGGTACCTGCGGATCACCAAGGGCGGTCCGGGCGGGGTGCCTGGCGATTGCTCTGAGCAGGACATCCTCGACTCCCCCTGGCTGCAGCGGCTGCGCCGGATCCACCAGCTGCAGAGTGCCTGGTGGGTCTTCGCCACGGCCGAGCACTCCCGGCTCCAGCACTCGCTGGGAGCGATGCACCTCGCCGGCGAGTGGCTGCGCCACCTCTACCCGACCCTCTGCCTCGCCCACCCCGAGGTGCCCTCCCTTCCCCTGGTCGAGGAAACGCTCCGGCTGGCCGGCCTGCTTCACGACATCGGCCACGGTCCCTTCGGCCACTTCTTCGACGAGAACTACCTCGACCGCTGGGGCATCGACCACGAGGTCATCGGCCGGCGGCTGATAACCACCGAGCTCGCCTCGCTGATCAGCGGCTTGCGAGCGTCGCCCCACGCTGACTTCGAGCCGGGCGAGAGCGTCGACCCGCGCTGGGTCGCCTACCTGATCGCCAAGGACGACCTCGAGGGCTTCAGCGCGCCAGCCTGGCTGACCGTCCTCCGGCCGCTGCTGACCGGCCCTTTCAGCGCCGACAACATGGACTACGTCCCCCGCGACTCCTACATCTGCGGCGTGGCGACGGGGCCGGTCGACGTCCAGCGCATCCTCCACTACTCGTTCATCTCCGAGCAGGGCCTGACGATCCACGACCACGGGGCGGAGGCCCTCTTCATGTTCCTCAGCGCGCGACTCTACCTCTACAACCAGGTCTACTTCCACCGCACGGTGCGCCGGATCGACCTCCAGCTGCGGGAGATCTTCCGGCCCACGATGGACGTAATCCTGGGCGGTAACCCGCTCGAGCGGCTCGACCGCTACCGGCACGTAAACGAGTGGTTTCTGATGGACGAGGTCGACCGCTGGGCGCGCGGCGAGGAGGGCCCCGAATACGAGGCGCTCGGCCGCCAGTGGGGCGACATCGTCGCCCGGCGCCTCAAATGGAGGCTGATCTACTCCAGCTACATCGAGTCCCGCGACCTCGAGTCAGGACTCGTCGCCCTCACCCGCGACCAGTTCGCGAGCCGGATCCGGGAGCAGCTGCCGGAGGAGCTGCGCGTGACGGACTTCGAAGTCGACATCGCGTCGCAGGGGACCAAGGCCTTCAACCCGCTGACCGAGGAGACCGACGTCGTCCTCTACGACCCGCTCGACGGCCGCTACGAGAGAAACCGGGTCATCGATCTCTTTCGCCGCCTGCCGGTCCGGATCACGCTCTGCCGGATCTTCGCTCGCGACGATGCCCACCGCGACGAGCTGATCGCGGCCGCCGACCGGCTGCTGGAGCCGGGCGAGAACGCGCGATCACTTGCGCCCGACCCAGCCAGCGCGGCGCCGGAACCGTTCCTGAACGAGGACTAGGTTTCCCTTGATC
>JALZAP010000040.1:0-3948 GCA_030948245.1 Candidatus Dormiibacterota bacterium
CTTCGATCCTGAGCACTACCTGCGAAACATCGACGTCGCGTTCGACCGCCTGAACCTGGGGGTGCCGAAATGACGCCCGGTCCCGCGTTGATGGAGACCGACATCGACCTCCCGCTCTTCCACCGCGGGAAGGTTCGCGACACCTACGAGCTGCACGACGACCAGCTGCTGATGGTCGCCACCGACCGGATCTCGGCCTTCGACGTGATCCTCCCCAACGGCATCCCCGACAAGGGCAAGGTGCTGACCCAGCTCTCGATCTGGTGGTTCAGCCAGACCCACGCGTTCCAGGAGAACCACCTCGTCTCGGGGATGGTCCCCGACCTGCCGGGCGCCCTCAAGCACCGCCGGGAGGAACTGGCGGGCCGCTTCATGGTCGTCCGTAAGGCAAAGCGGATCGACTTCGAGTGCGTGGTTCGCGGCTACCTGGCCGGCAGCGCGTGGGCTGAGTACCGGGAGAGCGGCACCATCGCCGGCGAGCAGATGCCCAAGGACATGGTCGAGTCGGAGCGGCTGGCCACGCCGATCTTCACCCCGGCGACCAAGAACGACTCCGGCCACGACGAGAACGTGTCCTTCCAGCGGATGGCCGACGCGCTCGGCCGCTATCGGGCAGACCAGCTGCGCACCGCAAGCCTCGGTCTCTACGCCTTCGCCGCCGAGGCGGCTGAGAAGAAGGGGTTGATCCTGGCCGACACGAAGTTCGAGTTCGGGCTGATCGACGACCGGCTGGTCCTCATCGACGAGGCGCTCACCCCGGACAGCTCCCGCTACTGGGACCGCGCTCGCTGGGCGCCCGGCCTGACCCCGCCGTCCTTCGACAAGCAGTACGTGCGCGACTGGCTGACGACCAGTGGCTGGAACAAGGAGCCGCCCGCGCCCGAGCTTCCCGCCGAAGTAGTCGACAAGACGCGGGAGCTCTACCTGAGCGCCTACAAGCAGATGACGACCCGCGACCTCTTCTTCAAAGAGGAGGAGCGCAGCCGATGGCTAGGCTGACCGCGAGGGTGATCGTCACCCCCAAGCCGGTCGTCAACGACCCCCAGGGGATCACTGTCCGCGGCGGGCTGCACCGGCTCGGCTTTCCCGAGGTCTCCGACGTGCGGGTCGGCAAGTACATTGAGCTCCAGCTGGAGGCGGAGGACGAGGAGGCGGCGCGCTCCCGGGTCAACGAGATGTGCCGCAAGCTCCTGGCCAACCACGTCATCGAGGACGTCCGCTTCCAGGTCGAGCCGGCCGGCTCCAACCACCGCAACCACGCTTCGGAGCCCACCCCGACCGGATGAAGTTCGGGGTCGTGGTCTTCCCGGGGACGTGGTCGGACCGGGACTGTGGCTGGGTGGTCGAGCAGGTTCTCGGCGCCGAGCTGGAATACCTCTGGCACAAGGACCGCGACCTCCGCGATTGCGACTGCGTAATCCTCCCCGGCGGGTTCTCCTACGGCGATCACCTGCGCTGCGGCGCCATCGCCCGCTTCAGCCCGGTCATGGAGTCGGTCGTCAACTTCGCGGCCCACGGCGGACTCGTCTGGGGCATCTGCAACGGCTTCCAGGTCCTCTGCGAGACGGGCCTCTTGCCCGGCGCGCTGATCCGCAACGACGTCTGCGAGTTCCGCTGCGCGTGGACCCACCTGGTCGTTGAGAAGGACGACACCCTCTTCACGTCCGGCCTGGAGCGACGCGAGGTCCTCCGCGTCCCGATCTCCCACGGCGAGGGCAACTACTTCGCCGACCCGGCGACGCTCTCGAGGCTGGAACAGAACGGCCAGGTCGTCTTCCGCTACTCCCAGCCGGACGGTCTGGTGGTCCCCGATGCGAACCCGAACGGTTCGGTCCACAACATCGCCGGCATCGTCAACCGCGCCGGCAACGTGCTCGGCATGATGCCCCACCCGGAGCGCTGCGCTGAACCCGAGCTCGGCGGCACTGACGGGCTGCGCCTCTTCAAGAGCGTCATGAACTCCTTCACCGGGGTCCCCGCGTGAGCCCCACCCTGTCGGCGAAGAAGCTCAAGGAGGTCGCCCTCACCGAGGAGGAGTACCGGACCATCGTCGAACTCCTTGGGCGGAGACCCAACCCGGTTGAGGTGGGCATGATCGGCGTGCTCTGGTCGGAGCACTGCTCCTACAAGACCTCGAAGCCCTTCCTCCGCCGGCTGCCCAGCAGCGGCTCGCGAGTCATCCAGGGGCCCGGGGAGAATGCCGGCGTGATCGACGTCGGCGAGGGCTGGGCCGTCGTCTTCAAGATCGAGTCCCACAACCACCCGAGCGCGATAGAGCCCTACCAGGGCGCCGCGACGGGAGTCGGCGGCATCCTCCGGGACGTCGCCGCGATGGGCGCCCGGCCGGTGGCCATCCTCGACTCGCTCCGCTTCGGCCCGCTGCCGGCGAGCCGCCACCTGTTCGAGGGCGTGGTGAGCGGGATCGGCGGCTACGGCAACTGCGTCGGCGTCCCGACCGTGGGCGGAGAGGTCTACTTCGAGGACTGCTACGCCGACAACCCCCTCGTCAACGCCATGTGCGTCGGGATCGTCCGCATCGACCACCTGAAGCACGCCCGCGCCGAGGGACCGGGCAACCTGCTCCTCCTGGTCGGCGCCGACACCGGCCGGGACGGCATCCACGGCGCCTCCTTCGCCTCGCTGGAGCTGGACGACAGCTCGGAGGAGCGGCGCCCGGCGGTCCAGGTCGGGAACCCCTTCCTCGAGAAGTGCCTGATCGAAGCCCTGCAGGAGCTGATCGACCACCCGGCGGTCGTCGGCATCCAGGACCTCGGTGCCGCCGGCCTGACCAGCGCGGTCGCCGAAGCCGCCTCCAGGGGCGGCTCGGGCGCCCTGATCGACCTCGACCGGGTGCCTCGCCGCGAGCGGGGGATGTCGCCCTACGAGGTGATGCTTTCCGAATCGCAGGAGCGCATGCTCGTCGTCGTCGAGCGCGGCCGCCAGGCCGAGATCCTGCCCGTCTTCGAGAAGTGGGACCTCCACGTCGCGGTGATCGGTGAGGTGACCGAGGATGGGCACCTGACGATCGAGGCGGATGGACAGGTGGCTGCCCACCTCCCGGTCGAGGTGCTGACCGAGAAAGCGCCGGTCCGGATCCTCCAGGGCCTTGTCCCCGACCTCGGCCGGCGGCGGCTCGACCTCAGCGCGATACCGGCTCAGCCTGAGAGCATCACGGGCTCCCTCGTCAAGCTGCTCGGCCACCCCAACATCGCCAGCAAGCGGTCGGTCTACCGCCGCTACGACCAGCAGGTCGGCAACGCGACCGTCATCCGGCCGGGCGGCGACGCCGCCATGATCCGGATCAACGGGACCTCGATCGGGATCGCGATGACCACCGACTGCAACAGCCGCTACTGCGAGCTCGACCCCTACCTGGGAGCGCAGATCGCGATCGCCGAGGCAGCACGGAACATCGTCGCCACCGGCGCCCGGCCGCTCGCCGTCACCGACTGCCTGAACTTCGGCAACCCCGACAAGCCGGAGGTCTACTGGCAGCTGGAGGAGACGACCAGCGGGATGGCCAACGCCTGCCGGGCTCTCGACCTGCCGATCGTCAGCGGCAACGTCAGCCTCTACAACGACACCGACGGCCGCTCCATCTTTCCGACCCCGGTGATCGGCATGATCGGGGTGATCGAGGACTACGCCAAGCGGCTCGAGGCCGGCTTCGCGGGCGACGGCGACTTCGTGCTGCTGGTCGGGGCGGCCGGCAACGACCTCGGCGGGAGCCGCTACCTGGAGATCGAGCACAAACTCTTCGCCGGCCGCCCGCCGGAGGTCGACCTGCTCGGCGAACGCGCTGCCCAGGAGTATCTGCTCGCGGTCGCCGGCGCCGGCCTGCTGCACTCCGCCCACGACGTCAGCGAGGGGGGCATGCTGGTGGCACTGGCCGAGGCCTGCCTCCTCGGCGGGCGCGGCGTCCGCTGCCCGCCCCTGAGCAGCCCGGCC
>JALZAP010000040.1:3958-9520 GCA_030948245.1 Candidatus Dormiibacterota bacterium
ACTTCGGCGAGACGCAGGGCCGCTTTGTCGTGAGCGCCCCCTCCCGCTCGATGCCCGAACTGCAGAACCTGGCCCGCCGCCACCGGGTCGAGATCCAGCTGCTCGGGCTCACAGGCGGCGACGACCTCGAGTTCGAGGGAGAGTTCAGCGTTCCACTCACCGAGCTGGGAAAGGCCTACTACGGCGCCTTCGAGCCGGAGGACGCCTGATTTCGTGTGCGGGATCTTCGGCATCCACGCCCGCGACGAGGACGTCGCCAACCTCACCTACTTCGGGCTCTTCGCGCTCCAGCATCGCGGCCAGGAGTCGGCCGGCATAGCGGTCGGCAACGGCTCGGCCGTGGCCATCCATCGCGACATGGGCCTCGTCAACCAGGTTTTCAGCCCGACCGTCCTGGGGGGCATGAAAGGCCTCGTCGCGTTGGGCCACACCCGCTACTCGACGACCGGTTCGAGCCGAGCCGAGAACGCCCACCCGCTGCCGCTCCGGCATCCCGTGCTGGGGCCGGGCGCGATCGCACACAACGGCAACCTCCTCAACGCGGAGGCGATCCGCCGCGAGCTGGAGGCACAGGGCGTCCAGTTCGAGACGTCGCTCGACACCGAGGTTATGGCGAGGCTCATCGAGCACACCCACGGCAAGACCTGGGCGGAGGTCATCCGAGGCGCCTTCAGCCGGGTTGTCGGCGCCTACTCCTGCGGCGTCATCACCCCCAACGAGGTGATCGCGATCCGCGATCCCTTCGGCTTCCGGCCCCTTTGCATCGGCTTCATCCCGCACAGCGGCCAGCCCTCGCACGTGTTCGCGTCGGAGACCTGCGCCCTCGACACCGTCAACGCGACCTTCGTCCGCGAGGTACAGCCGGGGGAGATGGTCGTCATGAACGACCACGGCCTCGAGAGCATCGTCTTCCAGAAGCAGAGCCGGCACGCGATGTGCGTGTTCGAGTTCATCTACTTCGCCAGGCCTGACTCGATCCTCAAGAACTGCGAGCTGGAGGAGGCGCGGATCCGGATGGGTCAGCAGCTCGCCAAGGAGGCTCCGGTCGAGGCGGACATGGTGATCGCCCTCCCCGACTCTGGCACGCCGGCCGCGATCGGCTACGCGGAGGCGTCCGGCATCCCCTTCCGCGAGGGCCTGGTCAAATCCCGCTACATCAACCGGACCTTCATCCAGCCCACGCAGTCACTCCGCGAGGCGGGGGTGATGCTCAAGCTCAACCCGCTCAAGCGGACGCTGGCCGGCAAGCGGGTGATCGCGGTCGACGACTCCATCGTCCGCGGGACGTCCTCCAAGCGCGTCATCGACATGCTGCGGCGCGCCGGCGCCACCGAGGTCCACATGCGGATCTCGTCCCCGCCGATGCGCTTTCCCTGCTTCATGGGCGTCGACATCGGGTCCTCCAAGGAGCTGATCGCCGCCAAGCGGACGGTGCCCGAGATCCGCGACCACATCGGCGCCGACTCGCTCGCCTACCTCTCCATCCCGAGCCTGATGAAGGCGGTCGGCCGGGGAACGATCGACGAGTTCTGCCGCGCCTGCTTCGACGGTTCCTACCCCGTCGCGGTGCCTCAGCAGCTGGAGATGGACAAGCTCGCCCTCGAGACACCGGGAGCTCGGTGACCTGACCCAGGAAGGTCTCTCCTATGCGGCCGCGGGCGTTGACATAGCGGCCTACGAGCGGGCGCTGGAGCGGGTGAAGCCGCTTCTCGCGGCCACCGCCGGCCCGGAGGTTGCCGCCGGCGTCGGTCCCTTCGCCGGCCTCTACCGGCTGCCCGCCGGTGGCTACCTGGCGGCGTCCGCCGACGGGGTGGGGACCAAGATCAAGGTCGCCATCGCCCTTGGACGTCACCGGGGCATCGGCATCGACCTCGTCAACCACTGCGTCAACGACATCGCGACAACCCGCGCCAGGCCGCTCTTCATGCTCGACTACTTCGCCTGCGGCTCCCTCCAGGAAGAGGTCTTCGGCGAGGTGCTGGCCGGGATGGCCGAGGCCTGCACGGCGGCCGGCTGTGCCCTGCTGGGGGGCGAGACCGCGGAGATGCCGGGCATTTACGCGCTCGGCGACTACGACCTCGCCGGCTTCATCGTCGGCCTGGTGGCGGAGGGCGAGGTGCCCGACCTCGACTCGGTCCGGGCCGGCGACGTGCTGGTCGGGCTGCCCGCCTCGGGCATCCACAGCAACGGCTTCTCGCTCGTCCGCAAGGTGTTCCACGAGTTCCCGGCGGAGTTATTGGAGCCCCACCGCTCCTACCAGGCCGAGCTCGGGACGCTCCCCTGGAAGACGGCCGCGCACATAACCGGCGGCGGGATCCCGGGCAACCTTACCCGGGCGCTGCCGGCGGGTCTCGACTATCGTCTCGAGCGGGGCGCCTGGCAGGTGCCGGCGATCTTCCGCGAGATCCAGGAGCGCGGACGGGTCAGCGACGAGGAGATGTTCGGCACCTTCAACATGGGGATCGGGATGATCCTGGTCATGGAGCGCGGCAAGGTCCCGGCCGGCTCGCCCGTCATTGGGGAGGTAGTGGCCGAGTGAGGCTGGGCGTCCTCGTCTCCGGTAGGGGCTCCAACCTCCGCAACCTCGTCGAGCGGGGGTTCGAGGTCGTCGCCGTGGCCACCAACAAGCCCTCCTGCGGCGGCGCCGCCATCGCCCGCGAGCACGGCGTCGCCCTGGGGGAGTTCTCCCAGCGGGGATTCGCATCGCTGGAGGACCGCGATGCGGCGATGCGCGACTGGCTTGTCGAGCGGGAGGTGGACCTGGTCGTCAACGCCGGCTACGACCGGATCCTCACGGGTGGCTTCATCGCCGCCTTCGACGGCCGGATGGTCAACATCCACCCATCTCTGCTGCCCGCCTTCGCTGGGGGCATGGACGCGGTCGCGCAGGCCCTCGCCAAGGGTGTGAAGCTGACCGGCTGCACGGTCCACCTGGTCACCGAGGAGGTCGACGCCGGCCCGATCCTGCTCCAGGCCGCGGTCCCCGTCCTGCCCGGCGACACAGTCGAGTCCCTCCACGCCCGCATCCAGGTCGAGGAGCATCGCATCCTCCCTGAGGCGATCGCGATGCTGACTACCCGAATTGCCCCGGCGCGCACTCCTCTCCGTTAGCGACAAGTCGGGACTGCCCGACTTCGCGCGCGCCCTGGCCGAGCTCGACTTCGAGCTCTACTCGACCGGCGGGACCCTGGCGGCTCTCAGGGAGGAGGGCATCGAGGCCCACCCGGTGTCGGTGCTCACTGCCTTCCCGGAAATCCTCGATGGCCGGGTCAAGACTCTCCACCCGGGTGTTCACGGCGGCCTGCTTGCGCGCCGGGACAAGCCGGAGCACCTGGAGGAATTGGTCGAGCACGGGCTCAAGACGATCGACCTGCTCTGTGTGAACCTCTATCCCTTTGTGGCGGTCGCGACCCGCGAAGGGGCCACGTTCGACGAGGTGATCGAGAACATCGACATCGGCGGCCCGGCGATGATCCGGGCGGCCGCCAAGAACCACGACGGCGTGCTCGTGATCGTCCGGCCCGAACGCTACGCCGACCTCCTGCTGGCGCTCGGCGAGGGTGAGGTTGCACCGGAGATGCGGCGCGAGCTCGCGGCCGAGGCCTACGCCCACACGGCCTTCTACGACGCCGCGGTGGCGGGCTGGCTCGGCGAGGATCGCTTCCCGCCCGAGGTCACGGTGCCCGGCCGGCTGGTCCAGACGTTGCGCTACGGCGAGAACCCGCACCAGGAGGGTGCCTTCTACCGCCTGCCTTCCGCCACCGGCGGCCTCGGCAACTTCAGGCAGCTGCAGGGCGGCGAGCTCAGCTACAACAACATCCTGGACGCCGCCGCGGCATTCGCCCTGGCGAGCGACTTCCAGCACCCGGCCGCGGCGATCATCAAGCACACCAACCCCTGCGGCTGCGCGATCAGCGCGGACCTCCCCGACGCCTACCGCCGCGCGTTTGAATGCGACAAGGTCTCCGCCTACGGCGGCGTGATCGCTGTCAACCGGCCACTCGACGCGGAGACCGCCGAGCAGATCGCGGCCATCTTCGTCGAGGTCGTGATTGCCCCCGGCTTCCGGCCCGAAGCCCTCGAGGTGATGGGGCGCAAGGCGAAGGTCCGACTGCTCGAGGTCATGCCCGTCCACACGCACTGGGACGACCTCGAGTTTCGGAGCGTGCCTGGTGGCTTCCTCGTCCAGACGCCGGACCGGGGCCGTTTCGACCCCGACCTGACCGAGATCGTCAGCCGGCGGAAGCCGACCGAGGCCGAGCTGGAGGAGCTGGCCTTCGCATGGAAGGTCGTCAAGCACGTCAAGTCGAACGCGATCGTGCTTGCCCGCGAGAGCGCCTCGGTCGGGGTGGGAGCCGGGCAGATGAGCCGGGTGGAGGCGGTTGGCCTGGCGATCGCCCGCGCCGGCGACCGTGCCAAGGGCTCGGTGATGGCTTCGGACGCGTTCTTCCCGTTCCCCGACGGGGTGGAGGTGGCGATCGCCGCCGGCGTCACCGCGATCGCGCAGCCGGGTGGATCGATCCGGGACAAAGACGCCATCGCAGCGGCCGACAAAGGCAAGGTGGCGATGATCTTCACCGCGGTCCGGCACTTCCGCCACTAGCCGGCAGGACAGGCAATTGGAACTCAGGGGGTAGGGCGCACGGAGGCTTCGCCGAGTACGACCGACAGGGGGGACGTCCCCCCTTTGAAGATGACGCCGCTGACCGAGGTCTTCCGAAACCTGGCGGCGGGGGCGCCGGACGCACCGGCCATCACCCACGAAGGCGTAACCATCACCCGCGGCGAGCTGCACCGGCGGACCAACCGCCTGGCCCGTGCCTACCAGGCGCTGGGCGTCCGCGGGGGCACCATGGTCACCATCGCCCTTCCCAACGGGATCGAGTTCTTCGAGGCCTGCCTGGCAACCTGGAAGCTGGGCGCGACACCCCAGCCGGTCTCCAGCCGATCGCCGCGGCTTGAGCTGGAGCAGATCGTCGAGCTCGCCGATCCGTCGCTCGTCGTCGGCGCTGACATCCCCGGCCGAGCCTGCGTCCCGGTGGGCTTCGAGCCGCGGCCAGAGGTCTCTGATGACGACCTGCCCGACCGGCTCTCGGCGGAATGGAAGGCTCCCACCTCGGGTGGCAGCACGGGTCGGCCAAAACTGATCGTCTCCGGCCTGCCCGCGGTCGTCGACGTGGCCGAGCTTACCGCCGAGATTTACCGGATGCTACCCGGCCGCCCTCACCTGGTGACCGGTCCGCTCTACCACAACGGACCTTTCAGCGCGGCGATGGGCAGCCTCTTCCTGGGCGGCCACAACGTGGTCATGACTCGCTTCGACGCAACCACCGCGCTGGAGCTGGTGGAGCGCCACCGGATCGACCACATGTACCTGGTGCCGACGATGATGCTCCGGATCTGGAAGCTGCCCACCGAGGAGCGAACCCGCCACGACCTCTCCAGCCTGCGGATCGCCTACCACCTGGCGGCGCCCTGCCCGCCCTGGCTGAAGGAGGCCTGGATCCAGTGGCTGGGCCCGGATCGGATCTGGGAGCTCTACGGCGGGACAGAGCAGCAGGT
>JALZAP010000041.1 GCA_030948245.1 Candidatus Dormiibacterota bacterium
GTCGCAGGCCGACCTCGCCGCCCGGCTTGCGGTCTCCCGGCAGACGGTGAACGCGATCGAGACCGGGCGCTACGACCCGAGCCTGCCGCTGGCCTTCAAGATCGCGTCACTTTTCGGATCCCCGATCGAGGACATCTTCGAGCCGGAGACTGCCGCCGGCGGCCTTAGGCCGGTCGGCGCCGAGCGAGTGTAACCGGTCTTCTAGCTCAGCGTCTGTTCCGCGATCGTCTCCAGCACGGTTCGGTAGCGCCGCATCGCAAGACGCATCCGTTCGGTGTCGCCGCCCTCGCGCATCGAGTCCATCATCCGGTCGACGGCCTCCTTCACCAGCGAGCAGGCCTCGTCGGTGGCCGCCCGGGGGTCGTCTATGAATCGCGCCTGCAGCTCGGTGAACCGGTCGCGGTATCCGGCCAGCTCGCTCCGCGTCATCCCGCTGTCCTGACCATTGTCCTGGCCATCGCTCGCCGGCCGGCCGATCTCCTCGACACGAGCCGGTTCGCGCGCATCTGCCTCGGCAGGCGTGGAGGCGTCGATCGGCCGCTCTCCGGGCACCTGAGAACGCTCCGACTCCTGCATCCGGGCGAGTTCCTCGACCCGCGGGTCGGGTTCCTGCGGGCGTTCTACCTGTGGGTCTTCAATCCGCCGCGGCTGTTCCTGGTTCATGACGCAACCTCCCGCCTCCCACGCACGTCGCGCGGGTCGGCGCCCAGCAGGTCCTTGACCGCCTTGCGGCGCTGGACCATCACACGCCGCAGATCCTCTGTCATCGACTCCCCGGTCCCTTCAGCGCTCGCCGCCCGCACCGGCGCTATCCGGTCATCAGGCAAGCCGCGTTCACGAGCCAGGGAGGCAACCAGTCGGTCCGCCTCTCGGACCGCTTCCTGGGGCGAGTCGATGAACTGCGCCTCGATCGCCCGCCAGGACGCGGCGTAGCGCTCGCGGGCACCGGCCGGCAGCGGCGCCAGCCGGCTGCCACGGGCCCGGCTCATCGCGGCCGCCAGGACCAGCCCGATCACAACGATGATCGCCACGGCGACCAGCACGGTTGTCATGCTCATTCTCAGTCAGCACCTCCGGCGCGTCTAATCGGTAGGCTCTCGCGCGCCAACATTGATAGCGATGTTATCACGTTTTGGCTTGCCATTCGGACTGACCGCGTTCGCGATGCTGGGAAGGCGAACTTCATAGACTGGCCGCGTGGCCACCTCGGCGCCGGCATCGCTCGCGGGATCACTCCGTCAGGCGCGTCTGGCGCAAGCGCTGACTGTGGGCTGGATGCTCGTCGAGGGCGCGGTGGCTCTCACCGCCGGCCTGGTCGCCCATTCGGTGGCTCTGACCGCGTTCGGCTTCGACAGCTTCATTGAGCTGTTCTCGGCCGCTGTCGTTCTTCGTCGAGTGATCCAACGCACGGCGGCCGACGAGCGCGGCAGCCTCACGGCCGGCGAGCGAACGGCGTCGCGCCTTGTCGGCTGGGCGCTCTACTTCTTGATCGCCTACATCCTGATTTCGGCGATCGCCGGCCTCGCCCTCGGGTTCAGGTCGGCGCCCTCGCCGATCGGCATCGGGCTGAGCGCGGTTTCGATACTGATAATGGCGATCCTCTGGCGCTGGCGGCTCGCATTGGCTGACCGGCTCGGCAGTCCGGCGCTTCGAGGTGACGCCGCCTGCTCGGTCGTCTGCCTCTACATGGGCGCCGCAACCCTGCTCGGCCTCGCATTGAACAGCTTGCTTGGACTCTGGTGGGCGGACCCCCTCGCTGGGCTCGCTCTCATCTGGTGGGTCCGAGGAGAGGCGCATGAAGCGCTCGAGGCCGCCGCGCAATGACCGAGGTCGGCCGGAACAAGGGTGCCGGCCGAATATAGGTGGCCCGGGCGCCGTTAGGCTCTTCGAACCTTGAAGAGCATCGCCGTCGCCATCGTTCACGGCAGCCCGCCGATCGGCGAGGGCCTGGCCGAGCTGCTCGGCCACCAGCCCGGCCTGCGGGTGGTGGGGGTGCACTCGAGCCTGAAGGCGATGCGCGACGCTGCCGCCGGCGACGCCGCGGTCGTCCTCTGCGACCTGGCCGCTGCCAGGGCCGACCTCGAGATGGCGGCTGGGTCAGTCCCCCTGCTCATCTTCAACGTCGCAGACGAGGACAGCACGATCATCGACTGCGTCCAGGTCGGTGCCTCGGGCTGCATGCTCCAGGACGCTGAGCTGGAGGAGATGGTGGCGGGGATCCACGCGGTCGCGAACGGCGTTGTGCCCTCCTCGGCGCGGGTCGTCACGTCGCTCTTTCGGTACGTGGCCAGCCATCGAGATGAGCGCCACCCCGTGCTCGCCCTGTCTCTCACCGGCCGCGAGGAAGAGGTCCTGGGCCTGGTCGCCGCGGGGCTGAGCAACCGAAAGATCGCGGAGCGGCTCGCGCTGCAGCCGCAGACCGTCAAGAACCACGTCCGTCGCGTCTTCGAGAAGCTCGATGTGCACAGCCGGCTGGAATTGGTCGGCGCGCTCCGGAGCAGGCCGGTCCGGTACCAGTACCGCAGTGACTCGCCGTTGGGTTGAGGGCCGGATAGCCTCGACCGCATGCAAACGAGCTCAATTCGTGACTTTGATGCGCACACCTTCGACGCCGCGATCCGGCCGCCGGCGGGGCCTGTCCTGGTCGATTTCTGGGCCGACTGGTGCCCACCCTGCCGGATGATCGAGCCAGTGGTAGCGGAGATGGCGGACGCCTACCGCGGCCGGCTCAGAGTCGGCCGCCTCGACGTGGATCGCAACCCTGAGATCGGCATGCGCTACGGCGTGATGGGGATGCCGACGCTGATCCTCTTCATCGGGGGACAGCCGGTCGACCGGCTGGTGGGCTTTTCGAGCGCGGGACAGGTGCGCCGGTGGGTCGCTGACAGGTTGCCATCCGCGGCTGGGGACGGACTGGGTTAGTTCGTCTCCGGCTCCCTGCCCCCGCAGCACGGGGAGGGTGATCGACGAGGCAGAGGCGGCGAGGTGATCGAGACAGCGCCTTCGCAACTGCATTGCGCAAGCAAGATGTGCAATACTCCTGCACAACGTGGTCGCTCGAATTGCTCGCCTCGGAGTCCTGGCGGCTGTTGCAATCCCCCTTCTCCTCGCCGGATGCGGGAACGGCAGCAGCGGCAGCCCGGCGCCAGCTGCGCAACCCTGCCCCTCAGGGCAACCGGTCGTCGTGGCGATGGAGAACTTCTGGGGCAGCATCGCGACCCAGCTGGGTGGCGACAAGGTCTGCGTGAGGAGCGTCATCGTCAGCCCCGACACGGACCCTCACGCCTACGAGCCCAAGCCCACCGACGCCCGGCTGATCGCCGGCGCCAGGTACGTGATCGTGAACGGAGCCGGCTACGACCCGTGGGCCGCGAAGCTGCTCGATGCCAACCCGGTCGCCGGCCGGACGGTGCTGACCATCGCCGACCTCGTCGGTAAGAAGGTCGGTGACAACCCGCACATCTGGTATTCGCCCGGGTTTGTCGGCAAGGTGATAAACAGGATCAGCGCAGACCTTGGCGTGATCCTCGCGCGAGACGCTTCCTACTTCGACCAGCAGAAGACCGGGTACACGACGGTCGCGTTGAAGGACTACTTCGACACCATCAACACCATCAGGCAGAAGTACCGGGGCACGCCCGTGGGCGCGTCCGAAAGCATCTTCGTCTACCTCTCGGACGCGCTCGGACTGGACCTGATCAGTCCTCCCGAATACCTGAAGGCGATAAGCGAGGGGACCGATCCCAGCGCTTCCGACAAGGCGACGGTTGATCAGCAGATCGCCAGTAAGTCGATCAAGATCTTCGTCTTCAACGCCCAGAACTCGACCAAGGACGTGGCCGCCCTCGTCGACAAGGCGAAGGCCAAGAAGATCCCGGTCGCCGAGGTCACCGAGACGCTGACGCCGGCAAACACCACCTTCCAGGACTGGCAGACCCGGCAGCTGAAACGACTCCTCACGGCGCTTGGTGGCTGAGCCCGAAACTATCCGGATGGCATCCCCACGCCGGAACATGAGGCAGGGATCGCCAGGCACAGCAGCAGTAAGCCCCGCGCCGGTGGAGGCGGCGGTGACCATGGCCAAGGCGGAGGTCAGCCTGGGAGGAGGCTCTGTCTGGCGGGACGTCGACCTGACGGTCGGGGTCGGCGACTTCGTCGCCATCCTGGGGCCGAACGGAGCCGGCAAGTCGACGCTTCTGAAGGCCCTGCTTGGAGTCCTTCCGCTCGCGGGTGGATCGATCTCGGTCTTCGGCAGGCCGGTCAGGCGCGGCAACGACGAGATCGGCTACCTGCCGCAGCGCCGGCGGTTCGACGCCGACCTACGGATTCGAGCCGCGGACCTTGTCCGCCTGGGGCTGGATGGCGCGCGCTGGGGCCTTCCCATCCCCGCTTGGCTTGCGGCAGGATCTCGGTCGAAGGAGGATCGGGTGTCGGCGGTGATCGGATTGGTCGGTGCGCAAGCCTATGCGGCACGTCCGATCGGCGAGCTTTCGGGCGGCGAGCAGCAGCGGATCCTGATCGCCCAGGCGCTGGTGAGCGGGGCTCGCATGTTGCTGCTCGACGAACCGCTGGACAGCCTTGACCTGAACAATCAACAGTCGATCTCGTCACTGATCCAGCAGATCTGCCGCGATCAGGGGGTCACCGTCCTGCTGGTCGCCCACGACGTCAACCCGCTCCTACCATTTCTCGACCGGGTGATCTACGTGGCCGGCGGCCGCGTCCTCTCGGGGAAACCGGAGGAGGTCATCAGGACCGAGACCCTCACCCACCTCTATGGAGCGCCGGTCGAGGTGCTGCGCACAAGCGACGGCCGGATCGTCGTCGTCGGCCAGCAGGAACCGGTCAGCTACCACGCGCATGAGGATCACCGCCCGTGACCGATCAGCCGACCTGGAGCCTGCCCGGGGACATCCAGCTGCTCCTGCAATTCCACTTCATGCAGAACGCCCTGATCGTCGGCACCCTCGTCGCGGTGCTCGCCGGTGCGGCGGGCTACTTCGTGGTGCTTCGCGGGCAGACCTTTGCGGCCCACATGCTTTCCCAGGTCGGGTTCCCGGGCGCTGCCGCGGGTGTGCTCCTGCACGTTTCGCCGGTGGTGGGACTGATCGCCTTCTGCGTGGTCGCGGCTCTCGGAATCGCTTACCTCGGCCACCGGCTGGGAGCGGGCCATCGAGCGGAGTCGGCGGCCGTGGGCAGCATCCTCGCCTTCTCGCTGGGCCTGGGGCTGCTCTTCTTCCGCCTCTACGCGGGTACTGCCCAGGGCGTCTATGCGTTCCTGTTCGGGACGATCCTGGGGATCTCGGATCGCGACGTTGCGGTGAGCCTGGTCACGACGCTGGTTGCCCTGGGGGCACTCGCGGTGATCGGACGCCCGCTCGTTTTCGCCTCCGTCGACCCCGATGTCGCCGAAGCGCGAGGGGTCCGGGTACGCGCGCTTTCGATCGGTTTCCTCCTGATCCTCGCACTGGCCATCGCGGTCACCGTGCAGATCGTCGGCACGCTGCTCGTCTTCGCGCTGCTCGTCGCTCCGGGAGCTTCGGCGCTCCAGCTGACCGCCCGGCCGATGCGAGGCCTGGCGCTCTCCATCCTCCTCTCGCTCGGCTTCACCTGGCTCGGCCTGGCAATTGCCTACTTCACCGTTTACCCGATCGGTTTCTTCATTACGACCTTCGCCTTTGCGACCTACGTGTTGATCCGCCTGGGCAAGGCGTTACCGGACCGGCGGACCGGGCGCTCCGGTTGGCTGCCGAGCCGTGTGGGTGCGATCCGGTGATCGCCGCGGCTTCCTTCACGCTCAACCCAGCGTCAGACATCCAGGCGATGCTCGCCCTCGACTTCATGCGGAATGCGTTCATCGCCGGGGCCTGCATTGCCCTCGCGTCGGGTCTGGTCGGCTACTTCGTGGTTCTTCGCAACCAGGTGTTCACGACCGATGCGCTCGGCCACGTCGCATTCACAGGCGGGCTGGGCGGAGTCCTGGTCGGCCTCGATCTTCTCATCGGCGTCTTCGGCAGCTGCATCGCAGTGGCGCTGGCGATCGGAACCCTGGGCGGGCGGGGCCGGGGCCGAGATGTCGCGATCGGCACTGTCTTCGCCTGGGTTCTGGGGGTCGGTGTCCTCTTTCTCAGCCTCTACACCTCTTCCCTCAGCGGTAGCGCCGGGGTAGTCGGCATCAGCGTCCTGTTCGGATCGATCTTCGGCCTGCAGCCCGCTCAGACGGCGGTCGCCTCCCTGGCGGGCCTCGCCACCAGTGCCGCGCTCCTGACACTGGCCAGGCCGTTGCTCTTCGTGAGCATCGACTCCGACGTGGCGATCTCGCGTGGCGTGCCTGTGCGAGCGCTTACGGCCATCTTCATGATCCTGGTGGCCGTGACGGTGGCGGAGGCCGTGCAGGCGGTGGGCGCACTTCTGGTCTTCGGGTTGATGGTCACCCCAGCCGCGATTGCTCAGAACCTGACCAGCCGGCCCTATGCTGGGATGGCCCTGGCGGCGGTCCTGGCGACGGCGGCGGTCTGGCTGGGATTGACACTTGCCTTCTACATCTCCTATCCGGCGAGCTTCTTCATCACGGCCCTGGCCTTCCTCGGTTACGTCATTTCACTCCTGGCGGGACGGCTCCGGCGGGCTCCAATGCGCGCAGCGCTAGACTCCGCCTGATGCCTCGTCCGAGCCCGGTCACGGATGCGGTGAGGTCGCTCATCGAGGGTGACGGCCACCGCGCCTGGTCGCTCGATGAGCTCCTCGAAGAGGTCCGTCGCCAGGTCAGGACCGCCAACTTCTCGACCGTTCTGCGCGCCGTCTGGACCCTGGAGAAGCGATCGCTCGTGGACCGCATCGACCTCGGGGAGGGCAAGGCTCGTTACGAGGCGCCGCGCGATCACCACGAGCACGTCCGCTGCGTCCGCTGCGGCTCCATCGCCGAGGTGCCCGGCTGCGTCGTCGACGAGGCGGCCGCGGGAGTCGAGGCGAGGACCGGCTATGCGGTCCAGAGCCACCAGGTCGTGTTCGCAGGGCTGTGCCCCGACTGCCGCGTCGCAACCGCGGGAGGCATTCCATAGGCAGCCTGAAGCTGTTCGTTTGACCTCCTCGGGACGGCTTAGGTAGCCTATCGCCGCGGGGTTGTCGGGTCCGGCGCCTGCGACGAGCGGCGCACCAAGTGTGGGGGTTTGGCTGATGAGGATTGCCCGGCCGGCGCGGTTGCTTCGTCTCTCGGCATTGCTCGCGGCGGGGACTCTGACGGTGGCTTCGGCCATCGCCTCCACGCCGATCCAGGCGGCGGCATCGGGTGCCGCGCCGGGCGGACCCGGATCGCTCTCCCACTTCGACGTCGCGCGCAAGGACTGCTTCGGGACCGCTCGGAACACGACCTCCAAGGTCTGGTACACCGTGGCGCAGGGCGTCCTCAGCGACGTGTACTTCCCGACCCTGGACAACACCAACGTCGAGACCCTCCGCATCGTCGTCACCGACGGCTCGACTTTCACGGACCTCCAAGGCCGGGACACCACCTACACGGTGTCGGCTCCGGATCCGCGGGCGCTGAGCTGCGAGGTCACCACCACCGCGAAGAGCGGCCGCTGGCGCCTCATCACCGACTACCTGACGGACACGGAGCGGAACACCGTCGTGATGCGGAATCGGTTCCAGGCCCTCTCCGGCAAGCCCACCGACTACCAGCTCTACGTCCGTTTCGACCCGACCGTCAACGGCAACGGCGGTGGCAGCCCGGACAACGGCGGTGGGGACACGGCGCTCACCGACACGTCGGCCGGTCATCCGGTGGCTGTCGCTTACGACACCTCCACGAACAGCAATGCCGCCAACCGCGACTACGCGGTCCCGGTCTTTGCCGCGCTCGACTCGTCGCGGGGATTCCAGCAGGTGAGCAGCGGCTTCGCCGGTGCGGCCAGCGACGGCTTGACCCAGCTGGACACGGCTCATTCGCTTACCGCGACGTATGACAGCGCCGCCAACGGCAACGTGGTCCAGGTAGCCCAGCTCGGCTCTGGCAGCTCTCCTTTCTCGCTGGGCCTCGGGTTCGGCACCAGCCAGGCCTCCGCCGTCGCAGCCGCCGTCGGCAGCCTGGCGGCGGATTGGAACGACCTGTCGGATGCCTATCGAGAAGGCTGGGCAACCTACGACGACACGCTCCGCGAGCCCCCGGGCCACTTCGGCGGGATGGGCACATCTGCCTGGCACCAGTTGGTGGACGCCTACTACTACAACGCGAACGTCCTGAAGGCCTCAGAAGACAAGACCTTCCCGGGCGCGATCTCCGCCGGCGCCGCCTCGCCCTGGGGCCAGGCCGTTTCGGCGGGTGACCCGAACAACCTCTACTTCGGGTCCTACCGGGAGGTGTTCGCGCGCGACCTGTACGAGGCATGGACCGGCCTGATGGCGGATGGCGACATCGCCACCGCGCGGGCTGCGGTCAGCTTCCTCTTCCAGCGCCAGCAGCTACCCGACGGTTCGATGCCCCGGAACAGCCTCCTCAACGGTAAGGTCGCTCCCGACTCCTTCAACACCCAGCTCGACGAGGCGAGCTATCCGATTCTGATGGCCGATCTCCTCAACATGTCCGACCACGCCCTCTACCTGAACCATGTCCGTCCGGCGGCCGCCTTTGTAATGGCACACGGCCCGTCCTTCGGAGTCGAGCGCTGGGAGGAGCAGTCGGGCTTCTCGCCCTCGACGATCGCTGCCGAGATCGCCGGCCTGGTCGCCGCCGCCCACCTGGCGCAGGCGAACGGGGACGGTGACTTCGCGGCCGTGTGCCGAGGCGTCGCCGACGACTGGCAGCGGAGCATCAAGGGCTGGACCTTGACCACCAACGGGCCCCTGGCCAATCACCCCTACTTCATCCGGCTCTCAAAGTCCGGCGACCCGAACGCAGCGATCTCCTACAACGTCGGCAACGGCGGGCCGACGCTCGACCAGCGGACGGTCATCGATGCCGGGTTCCTGGAGTATGTCCGGCTCGGCCTCCTGCCGGCCACCGACCCCGACATCCTGCAATCGCTGCCGGTCGTCGACACGACCATCAGGTCCACCACCGCGACGGGCCCCGGCTGGCACCGCTACAACGGCGACGGTTATGGCGACGGGGCAGCCGACGGCCATCCCTGGGCTCCGAGCGGGAAGGGAACCGGGCACCTCTGGCCGGTGCTCACCGGCGAGCGCGGCGAGCAGCAGCTGGCGCAAGGGGACCGGACCGGCGCACTCGCGCTTCTCCAGGCGATCCATGACCAGGCTTCAGGTGTCGGGCTCATCCCGGAGCAGGTCTGGGAGCAGCCCGACCTCGCCGCCTCGCCATGGGGAGCCGACCCCACGGTGGCCTCCATCGGCTTCCAGAACGGAAAGCCGGCCGGCTCCGCGTCCCCACTCACCTGGAGTGCCGGAGCGTACGTAAGGCTGCTGCGAGACATTGTCACCGGCTCGTTGCTGGACCGCCCTCGCGCCACTTATGACCGCTACGTCGCCC
>JALZAP010000324.1 GCA_030948245.1 Candidatus Dormiibacterota bacterium
GCTGAGAACCCCCTGACATCGGCGCAGATCCTGCAGCTGCAGCACGCGTTGCAGGGAGCGCGAACCAACTACAACGACACCGTCAACAGCGTCAACGTGACCAACAACGCCGACGCCCAGTCGGTGGCGTCAGACCAGGGGGCGGTCAACACCGCCCAGTCCAACTACAACGCCAACGGCTGCGCCAACCCCAGTCCGCCGGCGACATGTGGCGGGCCCACCGGCTACGCCGCCACCCTCAGCAACGCCCAGGCCAAGCTGGCCACAGATCAGCAGAAGCAGGCAAGCGACCAGGTCGCCGGCCAAACCCGGGTCAACCAGGCGCAGCAGCAGATCACCACCGCCCAGGACAACCTCACCGTCCAGAGCCAGGTCAAGCCCAACACCATCGCCCAGGCCCAGGCCCAGCTGGCCTCGGCCCAGGCCCAGGTCGTGTCGGCGCAGATGACGCTTGACCAGACAACGCTGAAGGCCCCGACCGACGGCACCGTCACCAGCGTCACCGGCAACGTCGGCGAGAACGCCGGCAGTGGCGGCAGCAGCACCACCCAGGCCCCCGGCAGCAGCGCGCCGCTCAGCGGCTCGTCCAGCTCCAGCGGCACCGGGAGCAGCAGCACCAGCTCCTCGAGCAGCGCCACCGTGGTGCTGGCCTCGGCCGGCGGCTTCCAGGCGACGGTGCCCTTCCCCGAGAGCGACGCCGCCAAGCTGGTGCCCAACCAGGACGTCAACCTCACGTTCGACGCGCTCTCCAACCTCAACGTCAGCGGCAAGCTGCTGGCGGTGGCGCCCAACGCGACGGTGGTCACCAATGTCGTCAACTACTACGCCACCATCGTCGTCAACAGCACCGACACCAGGCTCAAGTCGGGGATGAGCACCAACGCCTCGGTCACCATCCAGTCGGCCACCGGCGTCCTCAGTCTGCCCAACACCGCGGTGCAGAGCGCGGGCGGGTCGACCACCGTCAACCTGGTGAGGAATGGCCAGCAGAGCTCGGTACCGGTGACCACCGGGCTGGTCGGGGATAGCACCACCGAGATCCGGGCCGGGCTCAATGACGGCGACCAGGTGGCGCTGCCGCAGGCGCGTACCAGCGCCAGCCCGGCGGCCGGCGGTGGCGGCGGTGGCGGCGGCGGCAACCGCGGCTTTGGTGGGGGCTTCTAAGGCGTGATCAGGCTGGAGGACGTGACCAAGTGCTACCAGGTCGGCAGCATCGAGTTCTGGGCGCTGCAGGGGATCAGCCTCCACGTCGCCGAGGGCGAGATGATCACGATCATGGGGCCGTCGGGTTCGGGCAAGAGCACCCTGATGAACCTGATCGGGGCGCTCGACGTCCCGACCTCCGGTCGTTACATCCTCGACGGCGTTGACGTCGCCGAGCTGGACGACTACGAGCTGGCCGAGGTCCGCAACCGCAAGATCGGGTTTGTCTTTCAGTCCTTCAACCTGATCGCCCGCACCACCGCGTTGCACAACGTCGAGATGCCGCTGATCTATGCCGGGGTGGGCCGGGCCCGGCACCAGCGCGCCATGGAGGCGCTCGGCCTGGTGGGGCTCGAGGACTGGGCCGGCAACCAGCCGACCGAGCTCAGCGGCGGTCAGCAGCAGCGGGTGGCGATCGCGCGGGCGCTGGTGACCCAACCCGCGATTCTCTTGGCCGACGAGCCCACCGGCAACCTCGACTCCGCCGCCAGCCTCGAGATCATGCGGCTGCTGGTGGACCTCAACCGGCAGGGGCGGACCGTGGTTTTGATCACCCACGACCCCGAGGTGGCAGCCTTCGCCGGTCGCGTCGTGCACATTCGCGACGGGCTGGTGGAGAGGGACGAGACCAACCACTCCCCCACCCTGCCGGCAGCCGCGGCCATCCCCACCATACCGGGCCCGGACACCACCCCGCGGGTAACGCAGTGAACGTGCTCGAAGCCCTGCGACTGGCGGCCGGCGGGCTCCTCGGCAACCGGCTTCGCTCCGGCCTGACCATGCTCGGCATCCTCATCGGCGTCGGCGCGGTGGTGCTATTGGTGGCGGTCGGCAACGGCGCGTCGGCGTCAGTGCAGAGCCAGATCCAGGGGCTAGGCTCCAACCTGCTGATCGTCTTCCCGCAGAGCTCGCGCAACACCCAGGGCGTGTCCCAGGGCTTCGGCAGCGCCAACACGCTGACCTACGACGACATGCTCGCGCTCAACGACCAGAAGACGTCGCCCGACATCGTCGCCGCGGTGCCGAGCACCCAGCGCAACGCCCAGATGACGTTCTCCAACCAGAACTGGAGCACTCAGGTCACCGGCACCACGCCGAAGTACACCCAGGTCCGTGACTACAAGCTGTCGAGCGGCAGCTTCTTCAGCGACTCCGATGTCGCCAACAACGCCCGGGTTGTCGTCCTCGGCCAGACCGTCGTCGACAACCTGTTCGCCGGCACCGACCCCGTCGGTCAGACGGTCAAGATCAACCGGCAGAACTTCCGGGTCACCGGCGTGCTGGAGTCCAAGGGCGCGGGCGGGCTCGCCAACCAGGACGACACCGCGG